>CAXHHS010000006.1:0-25021 GCA_964015645.1 uncultured bacterium | reverse complement strand
ATCTTTCGGTGACGATAGGCAGAAATTCGATGTATAAAACCGTTAAATAGGCGATGACACAAATGCCGACTTCAAACAGCACCGAATTCCCATTCCAATAAACCAGCACGTGCCAGATATTATAGTAGCGTCCTAAATCCATCACTACTCCGAACGCAACAAAGGTATAACCCAACATGGCTGTTAGCAGCGCCGGGCGAAGAATAAGATGATAATCTTCTTTGTGGAAAATATGACCGAGGGCGGCGGTGGTAAATCCCCCGGCGGCCAGCGCAACGCCTGCCGCCACGTCGATCCCGATCCAAATTCCCCAGAGATATTGATTGGTTAAATTGGTTACGGCGCCAAGGCCGAATACAAAACGCAGGAAGGCAAATACCAGCCCGTTTAGCACGAGGATTATTAGAATAATCACCCCCGGTGTTATAAACGTTTTTTTTATCGGTGTTGCCTTTACAAATGAATCCATCGTTTCAGTCTTCCTATTCAGTTTTCAGTTTCTTCTTTGTTTTTACCCATCCACATGATGGCCCCTAAAAGGGCAAACAGCGATATTGGCGGAATAAAATACTTGAAAATAGCGTGTTGAAGGGATTCCGAAGCGCCCGGTGCTGGGTTTGCCGCGAGTTTGGGAAAGCTTAATTCCAAAAATTCTTTGTTGGCTAAATAGAGCCAGGAGGTTCCCCCAACTTCATGTTTCCCATAGATATGGTCGATGTATTTACCCGGGTTCTCATTGATTCGTTTGCGAGCCAGTTTAATCAACTCATATCGTTTTCCATACGTCAGCGCTTCCATGGGGCAAATCTCTACACAGGCCGGTATTTTTCCGGTTTGCGCTCGGTCATAACAAAGATCGCATTTCCGGATTTCCGGTTGTAAGGCTTTATCATACTCAAATGCCGGCACTTGAAAGGGGCAGGCAACCATACAATAGCGGCAGCCGATGCATTTATCGGCATCCCAAATAACGGCGCCGTTCTCCTGCTTGGAAAACGCCCCGACTATACAGGCAGATACACAAGCAGGATAATCACAGTGCATGCACTGCACTTTCACATTTATGGGAATATCGCCGTTTTGGGGATTCTCAAATTCGTTGACAACCGTAAGCGCATTGCTATCGGGTCTGCGCTGCCGATTAAAAACGGAGCGATCATTATAGCGCTCCATCGGTTCGGCAGGAAAGCCATGGGCGATTTGGCAGGCATATTCACATCGCCGGCAACCGATACACACTGTTGTGTCCACTAAAATCCCCATTCGGTTATCTGAAAGAATATTTTTCGGAGCGGCATTTGCCTCTGTCGTTTTTAAACCGGTAACACCAGCGCTAACAATACCAATGGTTTTTAGAAAGTCGCGGCGGCTTTGTGGCATAACCGTATCTCCTGTTCCTAATTTCTGATTTTATTTTCTACTGTTTAACCCCATCCATAGAGGTTGAAGCGATATCCTTCAGCGCGCCGATTGAACTCAGTATACCGCTTGTTTCATACGGCAGGTAAATCACCTTTTTGTCCCCGCCGGCGATCATATCCCGCAAGGTTTCGAGATTGCGCAGGGTTAATAGATAATGAACGGAATCCCCTTTGGTTTTGGATATGGATTGGGCAATCTCTTCTATAATTTCAGTTTCTGCCATGAGCATCCTTAGCTTTCCGACAGCTTTGCCCTCGGCATGCAAAATGGATTTCTCTCTTTCACTTTGTGCACGCAAAATTGCGGCTTGTTTTTCGCCTTCCGCCTTTGTGATTGCCGCTTGCTTTTCGCCTTGTGCTTTTAGAATAGCCGCTGCTCTTATTCCTTTTGCTTCTCTGATTCTTGCTTCACCCTGGGCTTCGGCCTGTAAAAGTTGCGCTTTTTTCTCCTGTTCAGCCCGCATCTCTTTTTCCATAGCATCCCTGATATCTGCCGGTGGATTAATTTCTTTTATGACGACCCTATTAACTCGAATCCCCCATTTTTCACATGTCTCATCAATGCTGACATGTAACATTTGGTTGATTCTTTTTCTTGAAGCCAGGCATTCATTCAATTTAAGCCCGCCGAAAACATCGCGAAGGGTTGTTTTAGTCAACTGCTCGATTGCCTCCGGCAAATTGGCGGTTTCATATACGGCTTTCTCCGGAATGATAATTTGGAAATAGAGTAATGCATCAATTACTGTAATGATATCATCCTTGGTAATGACTTTTTGCTTTGGGAAATCGTAAATTTGCTCTCTCAAATCGATTTTACTGGTCATGGGATAACCTTTTCTGAGCTTTTCTTCGTCATCGGTTATCCTGTATTTCCAGTGAAATTCGCGAGGTTTTTCTATCATCGGCCAAATAACATGCATCCCTTCTTTGAGAGTTTTGTAGTATTTCCCCAAACGCTCGATAACAACCGCTTCCTTTTGCGGAATGATGAGAAATCCCCTAATAACACCTACCATTATAAATATGACTACAAAAACAACAGACAAAATGATTACCGCGGTTTCCATTTTTCCCCCTATTTCTTTTCCCCTATAAACGATTATTGAGAAGACCGTTCTTTAGCCTTCTTTTTTTCTTCAAAAAGTTGATGATGATAAGAACCTTCTCTCAACATCTTTGCGCCGCATTTAGGGCATCTTTCTTCCTGGCAGGGCACTCCCGCTTGATGCGGTATCTTCTCCCCACATTTTGGGCAAATACAAAATCCACTTACGCCTTTTTCCTGCTTTTGCTGACCATGTTTATGTTGTTGTTTCATGATGACGTCTCGATTATTTGGTTTCTATTTCTATTATTGAACTTTTTAGCCAGGTTTTGAAAATTGCCTTAATGCTGGAAAATTTTATCTTTATCCTCCATCCTTAGCAGGCCGAATATGTACATTTCATATACGGCTTAATATCAAGCAACGGGGTGCCGTCAACGAGATCGATATCCGCGAGGTATAACCTGTTTCCATTGACTTTCGTGAGACGTACCACCGAAATACCGATCGCATTCGGACGTGCCGGCGCGCGAGTTGCAAAAACGCCTCTCAGCGGCTTTTCTCCTCCATAAGGTTGCAATTTCAATGAGTACCTTTCCGATAAATGAAGATGGCATACCAAAACAATATGAGAGTATTTTTCAATGCCCTGAAGTCCTTTGATGTATTCAGGATACAGTTCCACAATAGCCGCATTTCCTTCCACGGTTGAAGGTTGTTTGGGAATATTTTCCAGTTTTTTATAGGGAGAATGAACAGTGCCGATAGAGCGGTACTGTATGATATTTAATTTTTCATTTTCTTTTACCAGCGAATAACAATGATTCAGTTTGGTACTAATGTCTTTTAACCATTTTTCCATTATTTTCTCAACTCCTTTAAATGTTTATTGAATCGTCTTTGGGATTTGATCTGTTTGATTGAGCAGTTCAAGTGTTTGCTTTTTTAAAGCCCGGATGATTTCCGAGATTGTCCCCTTCGTTATCTGGAAAACCGCAATATCTGCGATTTCGAAAATCCGTAGTATACCGGGATCACACCAGCCGGTCACCACGGCTTCCGCGCCCAAATTGATTAACATTTGGGCTGCCAGTATTCCATTGCTGCTCACTGAATGGCTATTGGGATTGGAGAGTACCTGCCGATCTGTAGGGTGATCTAAATTAACAATCACATAATAAGACGCTCGCTCAAATTGCGGTTCGATAACAGCATTCGAATGACTTTCGGAAACTGAAATGGCAACTTTCATCATTTTCGCCTTCCTTGTAAATGTATCCGTCAACTAAGTAATCCAAAATTGTACCAAGTATTACCTCGATGTAAATGTCATAAAAACAAACAATTGTGGCAGGGGAAGAGAAGGGTGATAATTGCAGAGGTGCAACACGGTAATGCCAAAAAATTGCATCAATGCAATAAAAAGATTTAGGGTGAAAGTTGAAGGATGGAAGGCTTAATACATTGTAAATTAAATTTTTTAAAGTTTCTTATCTTTCGACTTCGTTCAGTATGGCCGCGGGTGTCACACTGAGCGAAGTCGAAATGTTTGATAGTTAGTGCAGAAAACTTCCGTTTACAATATAATTCAAGATGAAGATAAGTTTAGGGAATAATGCATTCGTTAGAACTGATATTTTTTATCCTGCTTCCTTTTACGGTTCACAACAGCCCGTATTTCTTCATTTTACGCCAAAGCGTGCTTTTATCGATTCCCAATGCTTCGGCTGTTTTACCGCGATGCCCGTCAAACTTGTTAAGGGTGTCTTTTAAGAGTGATCTCTCTGCCTGTTTCAGGGGATCGGTGCTCTTGTCATTTTCGGAAGAAACTTCTATCTTGCCCGCTTCCTTCCAAAACCGTTCCGGCATACACTCGGATTCGATAATATCATTATGGCATAAAACAAAAGCGTGCTCCAAAACATTTTCTAACTCCCGAATATTTCCCGGCCAGTAGTAGGTCTTTAACAAACGAAATGCAGCAGAAGAAATACCTTTGATGGATTTATCAAACTTTGCTCGAAATTTCTTTAAAAGATGTTCTACCAGCAGGGGAAGATCTTCTATTCGGTCCCGCAACGGCGGTAGATGGATATTAAATACATTCAGGCGATAGTAAAGGTCTTCGCGAAAGCGTCCCGCTTCAATTTCTTCTGACAAATTTTTATTGGTAGCGGTAAGAATTCGCACATCTACCCGGGTAGGTTTGATACCGCCGACCCTTTCGAATTGGCGGGTCTCTAACACGCGCAGTAATTTAACTTGTACCGTAGGCGACAAATCACCAATTTCATCGAGGAAAAGCGTTCCCTTGTGCGCAAGCTCAAACCGCCCCGGTTTGCTGCGGATCGCGCCGGTAAAGGCGCCTTTTTCATGGCCAAATAATTCGCTTTCTAATAAGGTTTCCGCAAAGGCGCTGCAATTGATCGCCATGAAAGGACCGGCTTTTCGCTCGCTGTTTAAGTGAATTGCCCTGGCCACCAATTCCTTACCGGTGCCGCTTTCGCCGGTAATTAAGACTGTGCTGTCGCTATGAGCAACATTCTCCAGCAGCATATACATTTTCTGCATGGATTTGCTGCGCCCAATGATGTTCTCAAAATGAAAGCGCTCTTCCAGGTGGGTTGTTAAATTTTTAATCTCGGTAATATCTTGAAAGGTTTCCACGCCCCCGATTTGCTCTCCGGAAGCATCAAATAACGGCGCAGAGTTCACCCGCACCGGAAACCGCTGGCCGTCTTTGCCAGTAATAAGTAATTCATTGTTCGTCATCGCTTGTTGATCCCTCATCGTGCACTCCATGTGGCAGCCATTACGGCAAAGCCGGGTACGAAAAATTTCCCAACAATGCTTGCCAATAGTTTCCTGCGGGGAGAACCCGGTAATTCGCACGGCAGCGCTATTAAAGGAAGTAATTTTCCAGCCGTTATCAATCGTAAACGTACCCTCAATTCGGCTGTTAAAGATCGCCTGCAACTTATTTCGTTCGTTTAAAATCTCAATCGTTTTTTCTCGTAATGTTTGTGAGAGGTGAGCCATTTCCTGGGTATTCCGAAAGATGATAACGACCCCGGCTATCGTTTTTCCAGGCGGTTGGATTGGAGTAATGGAAGCCAGAACATTGATCTTTTGACCGCAGGAACAATGTAAATCAATTGATAGATTGGAATATGATTCACCTTTTGTTAAGGCATTCATAATGTAGGTACTGTCCAGGGCGGGATTTGTTAGAAGGGATGAAACATCCTGAAAAACAATATCTTTTTCCGCTAAACCGGTAATTCGCTGGGCTGCTTCGTTAAAAGCGATGATTTTATTTTCCTGGTCGATTACCGCAATGCCATCCGGGGCAATAATGTCTTCCTCTGAAATATGCATAATATCCATAATCCGGCCCCTTTTTATTCAACTGTATTAAAACAAAAGGGTTGCCAACTTTTTCAAATCATATTTAAGAGATTGAAAACTATACAATTATGTTAGAGACTGTTGCTTGCAGACAAAAAAGAAAAGCGCCACAATTTCGTCAGGTATTTACGCAAATTAAAATGTAAGTCTATTAAAATTATAGTGTTAAGAACATTGCGTTTGATAGTATAGAGACAACGAAGTGGCACTTTTACGAGGCCATTTTTTCATATTATTGATAAACGCGTTTCTTACGATACTTTCGTTCAATCATCCCCAGAATTCCAGGCAGCACAATAACCGTTGCCAGAAAGCAGGCGCCTACCCCGATAAACAGCGACCCGCCGAACCAAAACCAGGCTGGGAATACCGAAAAGATCATCGAGCCGAAAGCCAGCATGGTGGTTAACGAGGTAAGCAGAATCGCTTTACCGGTGCTGGCAAATATGATCGTGATTTTTCCTTTACCTTCATGCTGCCATCGATGCATAATATGAACCCCATCGTCAATGCCGATGCCGATAATCAATGGTAAACCCATCAGGGTCATGAAGTTGAGCAGCAAGCCAGCTATTTGCCAGATTCCCACCATCCAGAAAGCTCCCAATGCCAGGGGGGTCATGGCCATTAAGGCATACCCGGGTTTACGGAAATCGACCCACAGCAGCAAAAACACAATGACTAACGTCAACAAAATGGCGTTGCGTCCATCTCGTGCGGCGATTCTAATCCAGGCGACCGCTACCGGCGGACCGCCGGTGGTCCTTTCATTGACCCGCTCCGCATCATCCACGAAACGATTCAACATATCCGCATCAGTAAATAATTGCCCTGAAGGATAAATGGTGATCATAAATTGATCCCGGTTTCGATTACTATAGCGGTCGAGAACGGATACCGGCAGATCTTGGAAGCGAATCGGCTCTATTGAGCACATTCGGATGACGCTGCTTCGATAATAGGGTGAGAACGATTTTTGAAATGCAGACAATCCGCTGATAGTTTTGGATCGGTTGAATTTGATAACTGCCAATAATCTCTCGATCATAGTTTCCGGCCCGGGATTTTCGGGATCGCCAACGATGGCTTTGCATTTAGTATCTACCTTATCCTGCCCGCCGAGGAAGGCCATATCTTGCATCTCCATAATGTTCATCCCCAGCCGCTCAATCTCATGAATGAGGGTAGAAATCTCGCTGGCATTTATGGCCTTTCTGATTCGCGCAAAGCTCATTTTATTTTGGATATCCCTGATGTGCGGCACTCTTTCCTGTTGTTCCCCTGGCGAAGGGAGATAGAGGGAAACATCTGTGGTTCTCGCTACCGTTCCCAGGTCGCGATAATCCTCTGCCAGCTGGCGAGACTCATCCACATCGTTGGTCAGACAGAGGGCATATTCCATACTCAAATCAAATTTATCTTTGATAGTGTACATCAAAGCGATGGATTCAAGCCCCTTCGGCTCCAGGCGGAGATAATTTCGGTCATATTCGATCTGAAAGGCCGACCAGATCAAAAATGCGCTGATAACCGCTGCTGCCAACAGGGTAAAACCGAAACGCCTGCTTAACCCATCCGCCCAGCGGCCCAGGGCGCGAAAAGAGATATCCCTGGGCATTACAGCTTGGCCGGCAGCTTTCTTTTGCCGGCGTTTATCCACCCACCGCTCGCGGAAGACCAACATCACCGGCAGGAACAAAAAGGTTGCCAGGAATATTGACAGTAAACCGAGGCCGGTGACGACACCCATCTCTTTCATCCCGCGGGATTGACTAATCAGCAAGGCCAGGAAAGCGCAAGCCGTCGTCAACGCCCCGGTAATGATGCCCTTGCCACTCTTGAAAAAGGTTTTCTCTAATGAAATACCGATTCCGTTCCCGGCAGCCCGCCATTCCGTAAACCCGGAAATCAAATGGATGGCGAAGTCGATGCCCAACCCCAGGAGTATCACCGAGAACAGTGCGGTCATCATATTAAGCTGTTCAACCGCCAGGTAGGCCACGCCCAGTGCCCAGATCAATCCAACAAATAGCGTGAGGACTGCCAGAACCGGCGCTACCCACATCCGAAAAGAAATCATCAGCATGATCAGGATTGCCAAAAGGGCGATGATGGTGGTATATCCCAAACTCTGCTCGGAGTGCACCTGCTCGTCGTGTTCCCGGGCGATGTCGCCGCTAAGACCGGCGTTAACATCGGGATAATTGACTAAGATTTCATTCAACAGCGCCTGCATGTTTTTGTAGCCGACCATGATCAAATCGCGATCCATAATGCTGAAATTGGGAATCACGTTGAGGATTAGCGCCGTTTTATCGTAAGAGAGGAAATAAGGCTCGCCGAGGAGAAATTTATCCGCCGCCGCTTTTACTTCGGTTTCGGAAAGCCGCTCTCCGTGAACGGCCTTTTGCAGAGTTAACAGCAGATGTTGAATGCCATCCAAAAACTCTACCGCCCCGTCTTCCTTTTCACGAGTAGAGATCGATTCTTGCTGACCGACGTATTCCTTTTCCAGTGAATTGTTGAGATTGGTCAACAATTCCGTCAGGTTGGGATTCATGAAGACTTCCTTTGTGTCCTTTAAATCTTCTTCTTTAACCAGCATCAATGCATGATCTCGCAAAAATTCGGTTTCTACTTTGTAATCCACCCGTTGGAAGAGTTGCATATTGATGCGCTTTTGCAACCGCTCGATTTTAGATGCCAGCCGGGCGATTTCCGGCTTCTTGTCCCCGTTAGCCGCTAATTTTTCAACCTTCGCCTGAAGCCGGCCAATTTCTTTTCCAAATGCCTCATCCTGACTGCGATCCCGCAATTCCAGGACTCGCGGCGCCAGTTCATCGGCAAACGCTTTGATTCGGCTCTCTTCTCCCTGAACCACCACAATGATGCTGGTGGCGCTGGCAAACTCCTCTATGATGCGGTTGAATTCATCCACTTTGGGATCGCCAGCTGGCAGCAAATCCTGGGTGCGCATAGTAACGGTCAACTGCCCGGCAAAACCGCCCAGAAGAATGGTGATGAAAGCCGCGACCAGCAGCATCCGCCAGGGATGGGCAGCGTGCCAGTCTGCTAAGGTTTTTAAAAATTTCTCTCGCATTTTCTTTTCTCCTTTTTCCCGGTTGGTAGTTTAGTCTTCAGGCTAAAAGTCTATCAACCTAAAGGTTGAACTGCGAGCCTGGTTTAGAAATAGACCCGCGCCCGCAGCAAGCCCCCGTTTCCGTAACTTGCGGAATAGGCCGTCCCTTCTTTGCCCAGGTTAATATTCAGATAAGCGGTTATCTCAACATTTTCCCAGAGGCTGTAATTCAAGGTCGGCACCAACGCCGCGCTGTTATCGGAAATGCTGTAGATACTGGCCATCCCCAGGTCTAATAAATCCGTAAACGGATGCCGGATGAGGGCATAGACCTGATCGTGGGAGATAGCCTTTTGCTCCCCAACGATCAAGCGCATCCAGTCATTAAGATCGTATTTTCGATAATCGTTCTTGCCGAGGGTATTGCGGTAGTATTCCAGCATCAGGTAGGTTTGGGCCTCAAACGTATAATCAGTGCCAACCACCAGTTCGTAGAAATTCTTTGAAACCGCCATGTTGTTATAGGCATATTCTGCCCAAATGCCCATACCGAACAACTCACCGGCAGTGCTTGCGCCCAAAAGCCGCCGTTTTTCAGGGAGACCCACAAACTTTGAATTTTGGAAATCAAATTGGGTATAATCGTGAAATATCCACTGGCGTTCAATGCCAATGAGGGCATAATCAAAGTGGGAAACTCTTCCCTTAAATTGGAGTAATTTTTCGGATGTTCTCCAGGTGGCTTCCGGCCCATACAATACGGTTATAGTATGCGTATATCCAATCGGTATATCCATCCGCACGGCATTATGTCCCGGTTGCTCGTAGGTGGGATCGAGCACATCTTTGGTGTTGAATATATCAGTAGGGTTCCAGACATAACCGGTTCCCGGGGAAATCTGCTGTTTTCCAACGGTCAGGTCAAGCGGATTAAAACTGAGTTTGATGTAAGCATTATCAAGAAAATTTTCGTCGACAAAGCCAATCGTATATAATGATTGCAGCGCGGACGGCACCGTTGAAGTGATATGAACAGGAAGAAGCGCTAATATATTCCATTCGGTTTTTCCGTGGTAAGTAATGTAATCATAATTGGCAGCAAAGGTGATGTTGTCGGATAGATAAGATTTTAAATCCACTCGCAGTTTATTGGTATAAAGCTGGAATACCTCATTATCCAGTTCCGTGTCGGATACCTGGGTTTCGAAATATCCGAAAAGCTCCACCTCCTGAGACCGCAGCGGCGACAGGCATAGTATTAAGGCTAAGGCTAAGGAACTGAGAATATTAGCCTCAGCCTTAAAACTTATCCCAAAGATTCCGTAATTCAACCGTACAGGATACTTCATTTTGCACTCACTTCCGGCTTTAAAACCAGCAGTAGACTTCAAATCATCAAATGTTGTTTGCCTACTGCTCACTGTCTCACATTGCCTACCGCTTACTTCTTCAGCTCCCTCTCAGTAAACATGCCATCACTCAAGGGTACGTTGTATTCGATTTCCAGAAGCACAACTTCCGTTTGGGTATTATCCTTTTCATTGTACATGACTGCTTTCATGGCCGTCGGGATGTTATCGATGATCCGGATATCGCTTTGCACCAGTCGTTTTTCCCGGAATGCCGGATCATCTTCATCATAATAATCGATAACGATCGGGTAGAAATTTTCCTTGATTACCCACATGTGCAGCCGGGAATAGGAGAGATCACTATCTGGTTTGCGGGTCAGTTCCAGCTTGTAGCAATCATGGTCCTCCAGTTCTTCATCTCTCAATCGTTCGGCAGTGAAATCATCAATAAAGGCGTCGCCGCTGCCCATATCTTCGTAGGAAAAATCGCTTCCTTGCATTTTTTGTTTTTTAGCATGAGTGGCCAGCTTGCGAACGCGTTGGGTGCGCGGAAAAAACATCCAGATGTCGTCGGCGTGATTGAGCATCAGCACCGCCTGATCTTTCACACGGCGCGGTTCCAGGTAGCGCATTAGATTTTTTTCTCCGCGGTTCTTGCTCCAGGAGTCGAAGATGAAGGTTCGTTCCTGGCCGGAGGTCGTCACAATGGTCATCTTCGACTTTCCCTGGCTGGTGCGAGGATTGAACAAATCGTTGACTTTTTGGATAATTTCATCCCCGGTGAGTTCCTGGCCGGATAAGGATGAAGACACAAGAACCATGGCCAAAGACACAAGAATTCTTCTTTTCATTGGGTTTCCCTCGTTTCCTTAAAGTGATATCATTTATCGTTTCCTCTCGCTTTAAATCCGGAACTTCATTCTTCCCCGGCGGACTCAATTCGCTCCACCGAGAGCAGCGTCATATTCAGATCACGGATTTTGATGAGCAATCCGTGCAGGGCTGCCTGATCACTTACCGGGCCGGATAGAATGGAATTATCTCCTTCATAAGCAATAGTGAGTCCTTCAAACCAATCACTCCATTTTTTATCGAGATGGTCTTTTATCGTTATCCAGTAATGTTGCGGCGAATAGGGCTTTTCCGGCTTCATTTTTTTCTCACAAGTAACAATCCACTGTTCATATTGTTAAGTAAGGAGAATGTCTCAACCTTAGAACTTCACACTCATCAGCCGCACGACTGTATAAGCAACTACCGCCGCTCCCCAATACACAAAAAATCCCCAATAATAAGTGTAGTAAGCCAATGCTCCGTACGAAGGGTAAACATATTTCCGTTCCATAAACCACAGAACAATGTTGATGTAGAGCGAAATAGCCCCTGCGGCGCCCCACAATGCATAGCCCCAAACCTGGCCTAACAGTACGCCGGTGCTTCCGGCAACTAGCAATGGGAGCAGCAACATCCAATCTGCCCGGGCCATCCCGTAGGCGGAACGGAAATGGGTTTTATCCCGCCAGTCTTCTCCTTTGCCGATCAGGATGTCGCTGGCTTTTTGGCTGTGCGGTCGTCGCAGTATTATCAGTTGGGTATAAAAAAGCGGTAATAAAGTAATAAATCCGAAGATGATTAGTATCCAGGTAACAATCGTCGGTTGTATCATAAATCATCTCCACATCGCTTTTTTTGAGATAAAGGAAATTAATTCAACTTTCACGAAATGTTATATTTCTTAAGTTTAGCCTATTATTAGTTTGCATTCCAGGCAATAATAATTGCCAATATTCCTGTTATAAAATTGATAAGGAACCATCCTATTCTCGTCGTATCGGATTGAAGTTTATTACCCTCTCTTCTTTGATTCATCGTCCAAAACCAATAACTTAAGCTGTGATAAAGTAATATAACTCCCGGAAACCATGCCATTTTATACCCCCCAGGAAGCTCCAAGGAAAAGCCCTATCGCAGCAATCCCATAAATCCATCCAACCAGGCTATCGGCTACAGCAATTGCATGTTCATAAACCCTGTACTCTTTAGGAAGCCCTTTCTCTTGCAGACCTTGTTTCGTAGCAAATTCCCAGTTTATAATACACGTTAATTGACCCAGCCAGTGAAAGATAAATCCGACAACAAAAATCAATATACCAGTTACGAAATTTGCGTATGGAAAAACTTCGCTCATTTTTTCTCCAATTTATTTGGCGAATTTTGATGAATTATAAATTAATTCCATAAACAGGTTTTACTTCAATCACGACCTGGCTTCTTTCGATTGTCCCTCCTGGAGTAATAACGGAGTTACGCTCTCAAGCTCTAATGATATGTTACAGGGTAGATGAAATCTTGGTTGAATACTCATGATACCTTCTGTCTCCAAGCCTTGAAAAATCTTGATTGAATCTGATTCAACTGAATTGCGCACCGTTTGTACCGCGGCTTCACATCCTAATACGATCAATGCCTCATATTTATTTGCAAAATCTCGAAGCTTCTTCCTGCGTTTTGATGTCCACATACATAGAACAAATTGATGTATTAATTTGCTTTCAAAAATACGTGTTCTGATTCCGCTTTCTTCCAATTGGGATTGCAAAGTTTTTATATATTGTTCATAAGCGTCGGTTTTCAAAAATTTGCGGAAGAACTCAATGTAAGGCTCATTATTTAGCACAGATAAGCTGGCTGCGGGGCAAAATCGGCAGGGGACAATCAACACGGATTTAAACTGTGCGAATTCAGAGATGTCATTACTTACCTTAAAATGAAATGGCATGGTTAGCCTCCTTCTTTAAAATTGATTTTTTGACAAATCCCGAATCTGCGCCGGAGCAGCGCCGTCGATTCGTAAGGCCAAGAACTTAATTGATCATTTGAGTTTATCACATCTGAACGCTTGGCCATCTGATTGCCCTGCTTCAACTATTTCAGGCAACTCTTCCATTTTCGTCGGTAGAATAACCGTGAAAGTGCTGCCGCTTCCCAGCGAGCTCTTTACCTTTATTTCACCCCGATGCTTTTGAATAATATTATAGCTTATGAACAATCCCAAGCTCGCCTTCACCCTTGATTCTTTCGCCGTAAAAGTTGGTTCGAATAGCTTTTTCTTCAGTTCAGAACTAATGCCAACGCCATTATCCGTGATCGCTATCTGTACATTTCCTTCCTTCAAAGAAGTTTTTATCGTTATCGCTCCCTTTGATTTGATAGCTGCCCCCGCATTCCGCAGCAGATTCATGAAAACCTGATTTAACTCCGCTGCGTTGCCAGTTATTGGCGGAATTTCACCATACTTTTTGATAATACTTATTTTGTTTTTGAACTCATGTTCCATGAGCAATAAGATTCTTTCCAAAGCTTCATGAATGTTCGTCTCCTGCAATGTTGATTCGTCTAATCGAACAAAAGTTTTTAAGCTAGCGATAATTTTCGATATTCGTTCACTGGCGGCTCTGGTTGTTGGGGCGTTGTGCCTCAACACTGCCACAGAAGCCTGAAACCGCCTATCATTTTTTATGTCAGTCAAGGTTTTTCCTTGCTCCAGGATTTCGACAATGTTGGTAATGGCACGGGCGCTCGTGTCCGTGTTACTGTTAATGGCTCCGATGGGTGTATTAATTTCATGAACCACACCAGCGACCAATTTCCCAAGAGCAGCCATTTTCTCTGATTGTACCAAGTGGGCTTGAGTTTGCTTAAGTTCCTCGAGTAGCTCTTGCAACTGGTCCTTTTCTGCTTTAAGTTTTGCAATCTGACCAATATAATGAGCTGCCTCACCCTTAATAAATAATGCAGAATCCAAAACAGAGTTAACATCATCAGGATTAATACCAACCGTCCGGGATGCAGCGATGTGTTTTTTTAGACTGGCAGTGCAATTGACAGCAAATGCAGCCGCTATACACACCAATTCTCTGATTCGTGTCGTCTTCTCGTAATTAGCATCCTTAACATCTTGTTTAATTCCCAAATGCTGAAATCCGTGGTTTGCCATAATCTCTTTGGCGTTATCACGAACCGCCAACGAATCATCAATTGTTTGCTTTATTTCATTATCTGAAGCACCTGCTTCACGCACTTTCGCAAAGTGGTAGTTTGTTCAGGGCTTGCAGCCGGTGACTACGGATGCACCGAGATTCACCAGCTCTTTTTCTCTGAAAGTTAACGCCATAATAAGCCCGCTTGATTTGTTCCATATTGATTTTTAAAATTTTTGTGAATGCCCACGGCATTCAACCTCATTAGCCTCAGCCATACCAAGGTTTCTCATCAATTTCTACTTGCAAACCGTCTAAAAGCTTATTCAGGCCGCTAAACAGATCAACAACTGCCATTAATTCGAGAATGCCTTCATCGTCCAAACCGAGCTTCCGCACCGCGGAAGTATGAACAGATACTCAGTATTGGCAGCCCATTACTGCGGATACAGCAACAGCGATGATCTCCTTAGTCAAACTATCCAGTTTGCCTGAGGCTTTCATTACGGTTTTGATTTTCTGCCAATTCGCTTCCAAATATCCCGGTATAGGCGCCATTGCCTTGTACATGTTGGGCACAAAATCGATTCCGAGTGTTTCCTTAATATCTTCATAAACTATCTTGACTTTTCCTGTAGCTTCTTCTTCGGGAATCATTTTGATGGACGCCATATTGCTTCTCCTTTTCGATATTTTTACTCCGTACTCCACTTTTTTACTGCTTTAATTTTGCTTGTATATGAGTAACAACCGTATCCATATTTTTGCCGTTAGGAGGCGAGTTACCTTTTTGAAAACCGATATTTTCCAGGTTAAATTCATGCCCCTCAACATTTATTGTGTCCAACGTTTTTTTGGCGCATTCATTCGAACAACCATCGATTATAATGATATCTTTCGCAGCTTTCGTGTCATCGATGTATTGCCGGATACGCCCGCCTATTGCAGCAAGACAATACATCTTTCCTAAGCCTGCGCGTGTCATTCGCCTGGCTACCCGGTCTGCCAACTCACCGACATCAGCCGCTCCGGAACATGGAAAAATTAGGGTTGGGCTTGAACTGCTATTATTTTTTCCTTTCATTTCAAACCTCCTGAACCATTTATAAACTCAAAATTTTATTTTGTTAATACATTTACTCAAACAATTAGAAGAAAACACGATCCGGTTGCACCTGCCGCCAGTACTCTTTTCATGATATTGTTTCTTTCAAATCTTCGATTATTAATGGCATTTCAAGAAAGAAACTTATCAATTCATCCAGGTTTGGAGTTTTTACTGAGGTTTGATTTGCCAGCGTTTTGAATTCATTCCCCAGTTCCATCATTTCATCTTTGGCAGAATTGACATGCATCATCATGGCAACTTCCGCAAACTTGGAATTAAAAACCTGTTTCAGAATATTGATCAATACCCCTTCCGGCAGCCAGTAGAAGAGTTTAAATTTGAAATTATAGCTTTTTTTGTATCCCAATGCTTTTAGCACCCTGCCGCCTTCTCTAACGGCGTGAATGCAGGTTCGAATAGTGTTTTTATCCTTTGCCAATTTGTAATTATCACCGGATTTCAATAAGCCGCCTGCGACAGGAATTACGAAGGCTACATGATATTTTAACCAGCTATCTATGTCATCAACAATTTTAACCGGGACGCCCGACGCCTCAAACAAATGTTGAATTTGTTTGGTTCTTTCTCTAGTTTTGCCATCAATTTCTCCGATGGTAATGGATAACCTTTTGCTATTAGGTTTTTCGCTATCGACGTAATGCACGATGTGATCGATTCGAGAACCGCCACCACCGGGAAAACCGAACAAGATTTTTTCTTTAGACAGGTATTTCAAATACTCATCAAATCCCAGCGTATTGTTACCCATGAAGAGAATATTGGGAATTTTCTTGGCTTTACTTAAAACAGGAAGCACGCTCTTAATGTTGTTCTTTCGGATCACCACAATGACAAGGTCATAAGCATCTTCTTCCTGCAACGAATCCACAACGTTAACTTTTTCAGTAACTCGCCCTTGGGTAAATTCATTAATCAGGATAATGCCATTTTCTTTCAGAAATTCGTAATGCTCGTTTCGAGCTAAAATGGTTATGTCATTACCTGCTTTGTGGAACAAATAGGCATATAAACTGCCCAGTGGCCCTGCACCGAATATTAGTGCCTTCATTTTGATCACCTCGATTTATTTTCCTTCAAAATGACTTTAGTGGGTTATCTTAACATTTTTTGGAATATTAGAATGTTGGAATAATGGGGAAATACAGTTTTCCATTATTCCAACATTCCATTGACATTTGTTTACCCACAACATATAAAGCTTTATTTACCCGATTTTTGAATACGCTTTAGTATCATCCAATCCACAAGCTGTTTGGGGAGTTTTGCGATTTTGGCTGCTCCTTTGGCGTCATTTCCCACCATATACCAATATTTAGGTTTTGTAGCAGTAAAAGCGTGCGCCACAGCCTTTGCTACCTCATCCGCCGGAATTTTCTTAATTTCCCGGTATAATTTGTCTCCGAATTTTTTGAGCGGCGCATATAGTTCGGCGATTTCGGGCTTCACGGTTTGGCGCATTCCTTCCCGGAAGGCTTTCCCTTTTTCCCAAATCGGGGTTTCTATCGCTCCCGGTGCTACCAAAATCACGGAGATGCTAAACGGTTTCAATTCCAGGCGCAGGGAATCGGTGATCGCCCGCACTGCAAATTTCGATGCCGAATAAGCACTTGCCGCCGGAAACGCCAGGAAACCGGATACGGATCCGACATTAATGATGCGCCCCTTTGCCTTACGCAGCATGGGAATAAACGCCTGGGTTACCGCCATAAGCCCGATGACATTGATTTCCATAACTCTCCGAATTTCCGTGACCGGAAGCACTTCCAATACCCCGCTTCGCCCGATACCGGCATTATTGATCAAACCAAATACTTCTCCGCTGGTTTCTTTTTCGACAACACCAGCGGCGGCAATAATCGATTCGCTATTGGTAACATCGATAGTGACCGGTGTAAGCCTGTCGGAAGCTTCTTGCTTTAGTGCATCCCCATCAGTTTGTTTTCGAACACCGGCAAATACTTTGAATCCCAACCTATCCAAGTAAAGAGCGCAAGCTTTGCCTATACCGCTGGACGCTCCGGTGATTACAATTGCTTTGTTATTTTCCATGTTACCGTCCATTTCCTGCAAGGCTATTCCAACGAAGTCAACTGCTTCTCCAAATCCAGCGGCAGGGTGACAATAAATTTACTGCCTTTACCAACTCTGGAATCGACTTCGATCTTTCCATGATGTTCTTGAACAATTTGGTAACAAATCGATAGCCCTAAACCGATACCAACACCAACGCCCCAAGTGGTGAAGCCGGGATCGAAAATTTTATTCAAATTACGCCTGGGAATTCCCCTACCGGTGTCAGAAATAGCAATTTGAACACCTTCTTTACAATTTCGCGTGCTTACCAAAATCTCTCCTTCTCGCTCAAATGCCTGATTAGCGTTCCTGATTATCTGCAAGAATAGCTGGTTTAGCTTAGCAGGATAGCAGGTGATTAGGGGAAGGTCATCGAATTCGGAGCGAATACGGATACCGGGTTTCAACTCGCTTTCAAATATTGTGATAGTATCCTTCAAATGATCGTGGATATTCACTCGTTGAATCTCCGCTTCATCCAAACAGGCAAAGGATCTTAATCGTTTTACAATGGCTGCTACCCGTTGCGTTCCTTCTTCAACAACCTGCTGGCAGTTGTTAATCATTGTCAAAAGTTTCTTGTCACATGATCGAGATGATTCGGATTTTGCAGTACCGAATTGATCAGCAAGCCATTCCAATTTATTGAGCGCTAACTTGAGGGTATTATTAGCGCTTTGTACCGCGCCAATAGGATTGTTAAACTCATGAGCTAAACCGGCGACCAATCGACCCAATGACGCCATTTTTTCTGACTGCACGAGCTGCGCCTGGGTTTCCCGTAAATTTCGGTAAGCTTTTTCCAGTTTCTCCAGAACGGTTTTATTCTCTGTAATATCGCGGGCAATTCCGATAAAATATTTTACATTTCTATCATCATCTTTCAAAACGGAAGCGTTGGTAGTATGCCAGCGCCAATTTCCGTCTTTGTGTTTGACCCGGTATTCGATACCGCCTTGTTTTTCACCAGTCTCCACTACTTTTTGCAGGAATGTTAGACATTGCTCCAGATCATCCGGATGTATTAACGATTCAAAGGATCTACCCAGGTTTTCCGAAACCGTATACCCCAGGACGTTGGTCCAGTTTGGAGATATATAAGAAAATATACCTTCAATCGTCAAAACGTAAATTATATCGTTCGCATTTTCAACAATTCCGCGGAATCGCTCCTCGCTCTCGCGCAAGGCTTTTTCGGTAATTTTGCGTTCGCGAATTTCCCGCTGCAAGGCGTGATTCATCTCTATCAATTTACCGGTATGTTCTTGTAATTTGTTTTGAAGCAGCAAGTTAGATTCAAACAAAGAGTACGAAGACCCTGCCGCATCGGTACTGCGTTCCACGCGGTTCATCAATACCTCGTTGACTTTTTTTAACCGCTCAATTTCTTTTTGAAGTGTCTGTACCTGCGCCGCTCCATTTATTTCAACAGACATATCATTCCCCTAAAACAATTCCGGTAAATGTCTGGTTGACATGTAAGGAATTAAATTGTTCGCCGTAAGTATTAAATCCGATCACATTGTAGTGTTTCATGATTTCATCGATCGGTTCTTCCAACATTTTATCCATAATTTCCAAACGCCGGAGAATACAATCACAACCAATCGTCAATTTGATTTCGGGAATTTTTCGGCGGATTTGGTTAAATGCGCTTTCCAGGTTTTCCACCGGGTCTTCTCGCTCGGCAATACGCATTACCAATCCCTCGTCGATAGCGCTAAAAAATGTCAAACTGCCGTCATCGTTTACTTTTTGAATTGATCGCACGAAATATTCACCGCCAATTCGTAACATCAATGGCCGCGCAAAATACACTAAATGCTTTAGCTGTTCCGGTTTCATCCCAACCACCCGCGCGTATTCTTCTGCTGCCGCTCGACCGTTGATCTCCTGAACTAACCGCTTTTCCGGCGTTGCGCCGGTAATCACCAGCCGCTCATCTGTCGCTATAAAGTGTTGGGTTTTGATGGATGCAAAGGGTAAGGTTGTTATAAAAAGCGTAAAAAGAGCGGCATCAGGGATGAACTTTCCGTTGGAATAAATATGCGTTTTTTCAAGCTTTAAATCGTCACCTGCTGATCCCCCGACGATAGGTACATCTTCCACAGCGTTGGCCAGAATAGCGGCTATCTGTTCTTCCATCAAGGAAAGTCCATCGATCAGCAGTAAACCGAACGCGCTGGCTTCCGGTGTTGTTTTTCGAGCCTGTGACAAGCGATCCTGAATATTGCTTACTGTTTTTTCAAATCTGGCCGAATCTAAATTGTGTAAGGAAGAGATTAAGAATTGATCTATTCGCAGTTCATCACTGGCAATGCTAAAACCGGAGAGCGTTCCCTGGGCATACCCGTCTGGTGTGATTTCCCCGGAGGTAGTACAACCGATGAGCGGCGCTTGAAAAGCCTCTTGTAATTTTCCCCCTAATCTTTCCAGATTGTAGTGAGAAGAGGCGAAAACGACAACTACGCTGGCATCAGTTTGGTCTATTTGCTGTGCCAATTGGCGAACAGCTATTGACTCATCCTGTTCCTTTGCAAATCCTTTTCTTATATTCAATCTGGTGCGTTTGCTGCCCATGCCGGTTTTTCCGGGCAATGAGTTTTTATCAACTTTTATTTAGTTATGCTATCACGGCAGGTAATTAACATTTTTTTTAAGATTTACACTATGACTTTCATCAGGGGCGTATATGATTATGGTCAGATATCGGCAGGAAAATAGATATAATTTGTTGTAATATAAAAGAAGGATTTGTCTTGTTGCCGTACAATATTCCCAATTCCATCGCTTTCACAACGGAATTTATTGTAATAACAATTATCAAGGCCAAGCTCGTTTTTCCTGCAATGTTTTCATCTGTAACAGTATATATTTTTTAAACGCGCTTATTGGTGTCCCCATTTAATAAATTTTAACGGAATACCAGCTTGTTCGAGGGATTTAATAATTCCATGGGACAACTTGTCCGTAATTCCTTTGTGAAACAACCGGATCGACAATTTGATTATCGTTATTTCAGTATCATATTTCCGTTCAAAGTCGAAGAAGATGATCTTGAGGTGCTTATCTTTGATGATGTTAATTATCTCGGATACATCCACATCATTGGTGGTACCAATTGTAATAAATCGATAAGTGTCTTTAGGATAAAGATACTCCAAATGATGAAACCCAACTAAGGCCAGCAAAGCCACTAATGTAGTTGTAATTGCGATAACATAATAACCGCCACCGGCAGCCAGCCCAATGGCCGCCACTATCCACAGGCATGCCGCCGTGGTCAAGCCCCGAACCGTAAACCCTTCTTTTAAAATAGCGCCTGCGCCTAAAAACCCGATCCCGGTAACTACCTGGGCAGCAATACGCCCCGGATCAGAAGCTTTCATACTGCCATCTATCGCATTCGGATATAACGAAGCAACCAATTCTGACATGATCATAAAAACAGCAGCTCCCATACTTACCAGTAAATGGGTGCGTAATCCCGCTGCTCTCCCATGAATATCACGTTCCAAACCAATAAGCCCTCCCAGGAGGGCTGCTATTAGAATTCGAACAAGCAAATCGATTGATAAATGTGAAAAATCAATCATTGTCTGAACCACATTTTCAGGTAATAAATGCCATCTCTCCGGTGTCTTTCCAGGTAAAACCCCATTGTAGAAAACAGGTGCAGCATCGCTTGATTGGTTTCCGGCACTTCCGCGGTAAATCCCAAAAGCCCCATTAACTCGGCTTCGTAGGTTAGTTTGAACAATATATTTTCACCAATTCCCGCATTTTGATAATCATCCCTTACCGCAAGAGCTATCTCTGCGGTATGAGTGCTTTCATTAACCGTATATTGCCCTAAGCCTGCCACCATTTCCCGATCTTCATCCTGCAAAATTGCCACCATTGCCAATTGTTTCATGTAATCGATGTTCACTAATTTTTTTAACCTTTCCTTATTCATTACTTTTCCTTCCAAACCAAACCGCTGGTAGATGCACTTATCTGACACAGAAGGGAAAAAGGCTTTTAACATATGCTCATCGCCCGCCTTTACCGGTCTCAAAAAGAATTTAACACCCGTTTTGGTGACCGTATAAGACTCCAAATACTTGGGGTAGGGCCTCCTTGCTTTAATCTTATGTTCTTTGTTATCCTTATCAGCCAATACGCTACTACCGAGGTTGGTATGGCGAGGTACTTCATCTTTTGGTATATAGGTATCCGGTTTACTTTTCATCAAGGATTCCATTTTGAACTCCTTTAATTTTTTCTAGCCCTATTGAGTTGTAAAACAAAAGGCTTGCCAGAATTTTGCTCCAAGCATAAGGTATTGTAATAAATCGCCTTATGGGAATATTTTAAAGATGGGACTATTTAGAAAAGAGCAACCAACCTTCTCATAGACATGATGATAGATCAGACAAGTTCTTTTAAATTAAAGTTTTAATAGGATAGCATAAATACGCTCTTTGGCGAAAAAATGGCACTTTTGTAACCGGTGTATCGCTCTTAATGTAAAAGGAGTATTTTTAAATTAATGGCGCCATTCTTCATCCGAAATCAAGCGATCAATTTCTTGCAACATAAACCGAAATTGGGCGACTGAATATTCCTTGTCCCCAGGAATAGCCAGCGACCTTCCGGAATACGACATAAATTGATGGCCAGATATGTAGAGTGGCCCGTAAAAGTTCAACTCTTTCAATTTTTCGATGAACTGTTCCCGATTACAAGCTGTTTTACTTTTCATATCTCGGTTCCTGGTTTAAATTGATACCATGAATAACCGGTAAGGGATGTTTGAATTTTAAACCTAACAAAATCCAACTTTCAAGCGTGGATTGAAGCCTTTGCTGACACTCCACTTCCGTTTTCCCCAGCGCAAAAATACCTTCACATGCGAGAATCTTGCCGGTAATGGTACCGTCATCTAAGGCATTGTATACTGCGCCTTTCATCGCGAAATAAATGTAATCACTCAATACATTGTAGGTAAATTGTTCGTTTTTCATTCCAAGCCGTTTGCATTACTGCTATGAATAAGTCGGGGAATTCTAGTTTACTCCATAAGGAGGCACTTATCCCAGGGAGGAGATGGCTTACGCCACGTGCCGTGAGAAGTAAGTTAAAGTGCCCAAAGTGTGTTTTAATTTTAGCTCACTTTTCCCAAAGGGTTCCCCTGTGGGAAGGGCACTTTAAACCTTAAACTTACGATGTGTGCGGCGTTGCTTTCCCGGAATGCCTTAATCCGCACCAGAGTCCGCAGGCGCTTACGATCAGTCCTATGATAATAAAATTTCCCGGCGCTAAAAAGTTGAACCAGGCGCCGCCCAGGAACGCCCAAATGCCTAAAATCCCAATCAATTTACCTTGCCATTCCCTGGAAACCCAAAACCCAAAAACAGCAATCAGAATCCCCAGGCTGGCCAGATTTGCCGGCGTTCGTAAAGCGGGGACAAAGGCCGATAGAATCAACCAAGCCCCTAAGATCAGGTTAACCCATCCTTGCCACATAATATCACCTTTCTATTCATTCGTTTGCTTTATGCTTCCTGCATTGAATTAATTTCTCGATGGCTACTGTATTTCAAAAAACAGGCCAGATTTATTAGCGTGTATAACTCCTTAAAATAAAGGAAGTTAGAAAAGTGATGATATGGAAAACAATAGATTTAATTGCAGTTTTGCAATAATTTCAGGTTCCAAAATTGAAAAAATGCAATTGGCGAAAATGTGGCGCTTTTTAAAAAAGGAAGTGGTGAATCCAAACTCAGGTTGCTAAATTCAACCAATGTATCAATAAAATGGCTGCGGAGTAAGTTTGTGAGGCGTCATCCGAAACAATCCAGTATCTTCCGAAAAAAATCGATTCCTCTCAAAATCGTTTTAATCTATGCCATCATCGGCGGGCTTTGGGTACTGTTATCGGATAAATTTATCCTTACCTTGTTCGATGATCCTGCTACCCGTGAAATGGTGGGAATTTATAAGGGCTGGTTTTTTGTCCTGGTAACGGCGTTGCTGTTATTTGTGCTAATCGACCGCTATTGGATAAACATCAAAGCTACCGAGCAGCGATTGCGGGAAAACCAGAGGTTTCTTTCAACCCTCATGAATAATCTTCCTGGTTTGGTTTACCGCTGCCGAAATGATGAGAATTGGACGATGGAGTTTGTTAGTAAGGGAAGTTTCCAGCTAACCGGTTATCAACCGGATGAAATACTCAATAATAAAAAAACTTCCTATAACCAGTTAATTCATCCGGATTATCGGGAAAAACTCCGGAATGACGTTCAAACAGCATTAAAGACTGGGCGTTCCTTTCAAGTTCAATACCCGATAATTGACGCCACCAATGCTGAAAAATGGGTGTGGGAGCAGGGTTGCGGTATTTATTCGGATAATGATGAATTACTTGGCATAGAAGGGTTTATCGCTGACATTACTGAACTTAAAAAAGCTGAAGAGGATCGTATAAATTTAGCCGCCATCGTCGAATCTTCCGATGACGCTATCATCGCTAAATCGCTTGATGGCGAAATTACCAATTGGAACGCCGGGGCCGAAAAGATTTATGGGTATACTGCCAATGAAGCTATCGGCAAAGATATTTCCATCCTCTTTCCCCCGGACCGCCCTGGGGAAGTAACTCAACTTCTGGAAAAGCTTAAGAGTGGAGAACGTATCGACCACTTCGAAACTGTGCGCCAGCGGAAAGATGGCCAACAAATCCACGTCTCTTTGACCCTCTCCCCGGTCAAGGATACAGAGGGGAATATTGTCAGTGCCTCAACAATTGCCCGCGATATTACAGAGCGTAAGAAGGCCGAGGAACAGGCAAGGTTACATCAACAACAACTCCTCCAGGCTGATAAAATGGCCTCTCTCGGTATACTGGTATCCGGTGTTGCCCATGAAATCAATAACCCCAACAATTTAATTCTCCTCAACGCCAGTATCCTCAGGGAAGTGTGGGGCGACCTTTTACCAATATTAAAAAACCACTATGAATCCAACGGCGATTTTTCGGTCGGCGGGCTTCCTTACCTCAACAGCCGGGATAAAATTGGCAAATTGTTTAGCGGTATTACTGATGGCGCCGACCGCATCCAGAAGATTGTGGAAAGTCTTAAGGATTTTGCGCGGCAGGATACCGGCGATCTCAACCAGCAAATTGATATCAATAAAATGATCGAATCCGCCATCGTCATCGCCCACAACTTGATCAAAAAATCAACCCATTGTTTCTCTGTAGAATATGGAGAAAAACTTCCCCTGGTGAAGGGTAATTATCAGCAATTGGAACAGGTTGTGATAAATCTGCTGACCAATGCCTGTCAGGCACTTGTTTCAATGGATAATAAAATTACCCTATCGACTACAAAGAAGTTCGAGAATGTGATTATTAAAGTCTTTGATGAGGGAACCGGCATTCCCAAAGAAAATTTAAAGCGCGTTTTTGACCCCTTTTTTACGACCAAACGCGCTACCGGCGGCACCGGCCTTGGCTTATCCATATCGTATAATATTATAA
>CAXHHS010000005.1:0-25848 GCA_964015645.1 uncultured bacterium | reverse complement strand
TGCTGAGCGGAGTCGAAGCATGGAGTTGGGGACTACACTTGCAACTTGGGTTAAGGAAATCGAGGATATTTGAGATGAAGACATCAACTTTTCTGATATTCCGGAAACCGATGCCGAATTTTGGAAAGATGCCACTATCGTCATTCCTTCTCAGAAAACCAAAATTTCCATGTATATCGATAGCGATATCTTGTCGTTTTTGAATTCCCAGGGAAAAGGATACCAAACGCGAATTAACGCTATTTTAAGATCATATATGAATACGCAGGTGGGACTATAGGCATGGCGTAATTCGACCACTTTCATATCTGAAGATTAGTAATAATAAATCTTACCGCAAAACCAAAGCGGCGTTTCAAATTGTATTGAAACGCCGCGCTCATCATGTTGCTAACAACTTCCTATCAAGATACGCTTCAGTAGCTTTCGAATACGTTTTTCTAAGGATCAGTCGAGATCGAAGCGGTCAAGATTCATCACCTTGTTCCACGCCGCTACAAAGTCGTTCAGGAACTTCTTCCGGGAATCCGCACTGCCATAGACTTCTGCCAATGCCCGAAGCTGGGAATTCGAGCCGAAGATGAGATCGACGCGGGTGGCGGTATACTTGAGTTCGCCCGTTGCGCGATCACGGCCCTCGAATATCTCTTCATTTTCCGAGGTTGCCTTCCACGTTGTGCCCATATCGAGCAGATTCACGAAGAAGTCATTGGTGAGCGTCTCTGGCCGCCTGGTGAAGACGCCGTGTTGGGACTGCCCGAAGTTGGTATTCAAGACGCGCATGCCGCCAACGAGAACCGTCATTTCAGGAGCGGTTAGTGTCAACAGTTGCGCCCGATCAACCAGCAGTTCCTCTGCCGATACGGCGTATTTGGTTTTAAGATAGTTACGGAACCCGTCTGCCGCCGGTTCGAGAACGGCAAAAGATTCCACGTCGGTTTGCTCCTGCGATGCATCCGTGCGCCCAGGCGTAAAGGGAACGGTCACATCGTGGCCGGCATTCTTCGCAGCTTGCTCGACACCTGCACATCCGCCCAGGACAATCAAGTCGGCGAGCGAAACCATTTTCCCGCCAGCCTGCGCGCTGTTGAAATTCTTTTGAATTCCCTCAAGAGCTTGCAGCACCGTTTCTAGTTGAGCAGGCTGGTTAACTTCCCAACCCTTCTGCGGCGCGAGACGAAGGCGTCCCCCATTCGCCCCGCCGCGTTTGTCGGAGCCTCGGAACGTGGAGGCCGATGCCCAGGCTGTCGAAACCAGTTGTGAAACTGACAGTCCCGAAGCGAGGATTTTGTTTTTGAGGGCGGCGATATCTTGCTCGCCAATCAATTCATAATCGGCTGCGGGGAGAGGGTCTTGCCAAATGAGTTCTTCTTCGGGCACTTCGGGGCCGAGATAACGGGTGCGTGGCCCCATATCGCGGTGCGTCAGTTTAAACCAGGCTCGGGCAAACGCATCTGCAAATTCATCCGGATTCTCGTGGAAGCGTCTTGAAATCGGTTCATAAATCGGGTCCATCCGCATTGCCATGTCCGCAGTGGTCATAATCGGCGCGTACCGTTTTGACGGATCATAAGCACCCGGTACAAGGTCCTTGTCGGCGACATCTTTGGCTACCCATTGATACGCACCGGCCGGGCTTTTCGTCAGCTCCCATTCATAGCCAAATAGCATGTCGAAGTAGCTATTGTCCCACTTCGTTGGGGTGGGCGTCCATGCACCTTCCAGGCCGCTGGTGATTGCATCACTCCCCTTACCGCTGCCAAAGCTGTTCTTCCAGCCGAGACCTTGTTCCTCAATGCCGGCGCCTTCGGGTTCCGGGCCAACAAGCGCCGTATCGCCAGCGCCATGGCATTTACCGAAGGTGTGTCCACCGGCGGTAAGCGCGACGGTCTCTTCGTCGTTCATCGCCATGCGAGCAAAGGTTTCGCGAATGTCGCGGCCGGATGCCACCGGGTCAGGATTACCGTTCGGCCCTTCCGGATTCACGTAGATCAAACCCATCTGAACAGCGGCAAGCGGATTTTCGAGATTCCGGTCACCGGTGTAACGTTTGTCACCAAGCCACTCGGCTTCAGAACCCCAATAAATATCTTCTTCCGGTTCCCAGACATCCTCGCGTCCGCCAGCGAAACCGAATGTCTTAAAGCCCATCGATTCGAGAGCACAATTACCGGCGAGAATCATCAGGTCGGCCCAGGAGATTTTCTTGCCGTATTTCTGTTTGATCGGCAAGAGCAGAAATCGTGCTTTGTCGAGGTTCGCATTGTCGGGCCAGCTGTTGAGTGGTGCAAATCGCTGGGTGCCGGACCCTGCCCCGCCGCGGCCATCGCCAATGCGGTAGGTGCCGGCGCTGTGCCACGCCATCCGAATGAACAAAGGCCCATAGTGACCGTAGTCCGCCGGCCACCAGTCCTGTGAAGTGGTCATCAGTTCAAAGATATCCTTCTTCAGGACATCAAGGTCGAGACTCTTAAACGCTTCAGCGTAGTTGAAATTCTCACCCATCGGATTGGATAGGGGGGAATGCTGGTGTAGAATCTTAAGGTTCAATTGGTTTGGCCACCAGTCCCGGTTCGACGTGCCACCGCCGGCAGCGTGTGTTACCGGGCATTTGCTTCCGTTTTTCATAATGTTGCCTCCTTTTTTAGTATGAATAAATTCATTATACGGATGAGAATATAGTGATTTGGTGCCCATCAAGCCAATTGATTTTATCGATATAATTTACAGGAAGTGAGGGCAGTAAACCGAACTGCCCCCACAACCTGTCGAGGAGAGGAGATCTGTTAAAGAAAACGGGTAGTGAACATTTTTAAAGAGCGGCGGCAGGGTCAACAATTTGGTTGCCACCGCTCTTTGCGAGGAGAGGAGATCTAAGTTTGAAAGTGACCTAAAATTACAAGTGATCTAAAGTTTAAATAAGCAAATTGTTAGCGCTATGCGTTCGAGTTTATCCTGAGCCTGCCGAAGGGCGCTTTGCAAAGAGCTTATTTTATCAACAGCATTCGTTTTGATTCCACAAATTCCCCGGCGGTGAGGCGGTAGAAATAGATGCCGCTGGATACTGCGGCTCCAACCTCGTTGCGGCCATCCCAGGGAATGGTGTGTGTTCCCGCGGTTAGGTTTCCATCGACTAACGACCGGATTTTCTGACCCAAAACGTTAAATACTTCCAACGCGACGGTTGCTTGCTGCGGCAATTGAAAGCGAATATTAGTAGACGGGTTAAACGGGTTGGGGAAATTATCTTCCAGAACGAAATCCGTAGGAATGCCATTCGTTTCCGAGGCCGGTTGAACGGTAAACCCTTTACCGGTTTCCTTAAACCATACTTGTGAAACAACTGCCGAAACACCGCTGCGCTTTTCGATGCTAAGTGTAATGGTGCCATCGGAAAAACTCTCTTTCGGCAGTTGAAGATACCCGGTTTGCTGTGGCCGGCCCGTTACGGTTACAGCGATTAGCTCGTGGCTGTTATTCGCGAATACAATTTGTTCGCGAACTTCGCCATCACCAGCAAAAAATTCGAGTGCTACCTGGTAATCGCTTTCGGGATTGAGGTCAGTAAATTGGTAAATCACATTATTAGGGTCTTCGATAGCGGTTGCGGTTGGAGATTCTCCCCATTTTACCGGCGTTCCTTGTTTGCGGAATTTATCATCTGCAAGTACATCGCTGCCGCTGTTTTGCCAGAAATACAGTGGCAGATAAAATTGGGCGGCGAGGGACACTTCTTCTTCCCGGTAAGGAGAAGTTGCCGCTATTTCCATGCGATATTCACCGGCGGCGATTTGCTTCCCAGCATTATCCCGCCGGTTCCAGAATACCGCTTTTTGGCCGGGAGCCATCCAGCCGTAAGATTGTTCTCGAATCAAATGATTTTTGTGATCGTAAATTCGCGCCGAAACATCGGCAAAATCCGTCAAGGTAAATTCTGTGGAAATATCGCTGATATCGGCATTGGCATTAAAAACTGCATCTTTAATACTGGCGCCTAAAATTCGCCGCTGCGCGCCGCTGCCATCTGTCCAGCGTTCTATGGTAAACAATTGGTCGAAACCGGCCCAAAAAGTTTCTTTACCCTCAATAGTAATTTTTCCAAAGCCGATATCAATGTTAGCCAGCCCGTTAAAATTCTCCTGTCCGGCTTCGGCATCCAGGAAATTTAAATCCGCACTATATTTCATCAACCGGGAATTGATGTTATCGACAACATAAACATTCCCAAAATGATCCGCTTTGATGGCGTTAAAATACTCACCGGGGCTGCCGCTAATTTGTTTGATAAAACGCAAGCTGCCGCCCTGCTCTTCAAATAATTGAAGCCGTCTTCCAACTTTATCGATCACGTAAAGCAAGTCGTTATTTGCGCCGTTCCATTTTCCAGCTAGTACAGTTATGGGGGAATCAAAACGGTCAAACGCGGCTATTTGGTGAGCGGAACCGGCATCAAGCTCGAATTTCAAGATTTGATTTGCAGCAGCATCAGCAACGTAAAGATAATCGTCGGAAATATCGAGGGGCGTTCCATTGTCATCCAGGGCAATATCATTGGGGGAGATAATGCCGGGAATCTCGAATAAAAATTCCAGTTCTCCGTTATCTTCCGCGGCATTTAGCTGCATCACCAAAATTCGCTGGTTTCCGGTTTCCCCGATAAACACCCGGGCAGCGGCATCCACAGCAATTGCTGACGGCCCATTCAGTTGATCGTACGATTTAATCCAGCGATTTAAACTGCCGTAAACAATGCGATTCCAGGCCGGATCGACCACAAATTGAACGTAAGATGCGGAGACAAAAGGTGCGGCTTGTGTATAGTGTGCCTGGTAATAAGAAGCGGTTTTTTCCGGTGCGCCAAACATTTCCCGGTCGAGGTTGACCTTGGTTACCTGGCGCGACAGTTTTTCGATCCCATGCTCGCTGCTAACCGCTGCGCCGATAAAGGTTTGCCCGGCGGAAAATCCTTGCTGCGATGTAACAGCCAGGTTTCGGATTTGGGATTTTCCCGCAAGAAGGCTCCGCTCCGGATTGTGGATTGCTTGGTCAGTTGTATTAACTTTCGAATCAGACTTCTGATCAGCAACAACACTTTTTGAGATTTTCCAGCCTTGCCCACCTTTTTGGGCGATTAATAAATCACCATCGTTAAATTCGATAATTGCACTATCGTCGTTGATAAAAATACTCGGGCGTTGGTCCCCCTTCTGAGAACGTAGAACATCTTTAATTTGCCCGGCTGCTTCTTGTTGTACGCCGGTTTTTGATTTGAAAAACGTTCCTGTAAGTTTATTATTTATAGCAGTTTGCGAGAGTGTACGGAATTCATCGATCAGTAATTCGAGCTGCGCCCGATCAGATAATTTTACCCAATTTGCTTGTGCCTTCGGCACCCCAGGCTGTTTTGGTGATTTTGGCCCGTTAGCAAGTGCGGTAGCCGCCAAACAAACAATCATTCCTAATGTGATATAAACAATCCTTGATTTCATAGTTACCTCGGTTTATTAAGTCTCGGGTTTTGAGTTCTGGGTTTCGAGTTTGAAAAAAACTCAAAACTCTAAACCCGAAAATCAAAACTCACTTTTTAAATCCCAAAATTAACATTCAACTGGTAAATATTCGCTGAAAAATCCAGGGTGTTGAAATAGCGGAAAAAGCGCAATTCTATTGTTGAATTTTCCAGAAAGCCAAAATCCGGGTTTGACTCCGCCAGGCCGCGAAACAAGTAGGTTAAACTTAGCCCGAAATTATTGGAATTAAAGGCTTGCAATTTGTAATCCGCTGTGCGGAACTCCGTGCTCAAAAACGAATTGCCAACATATCGTTCAAAATAAAAAAATGTACCTGTCTGCGTATAATAACGGTAGTTAAAGCGAGTAATTAAATCGTTTACGATGTATTTGCTAAACTGAAAATCGACCGTATGCGAACTGACGTCCCAATCATCAAAATAATAACGATAGCTGCCGCGCAAAGATGCTTTGATACTCGGCATCAGTTGGTTGAGGTTGCTGGTAACCGCATGCCGCAATCGTGAATCCGGGTGCAATTCATCGGTTGCGGTAAAGGCGTTATTTTGATCGAATACTTTTACCTGGCGGTAAGGATCACTTAAATAGCCTTGCTGAAGCAACATATCATAAGTAAGGTCGAGCACAGCGGTGGGCGAGAGTATTTGGCTAAAGGAAGCAAATCCCAGCATCGACCATTTTTTTCGATTGATGATACCGCCATCATCTAAAATTTTTCCGACGCGGTCATCAATAAACTGCCCGCGCAGGCTGAGCTTGGAATTTTTCTGATTAAACTCGCGCGTCAGCGTGCCAATGATGGAATTGGAAACGTAATCCACTTCCTGGCTGCGATACAGGTTTACTGCCAGCGCATTGTTATCGCCGATTGCCTGCTCGATACCGACAATCGCCTGCCCGCGCGTTTTTTCGAACGGCTTGTTACTCTGGCGTTGGGGGCGTGTGGCCCCGGTAACAGCGCTGATCGGCGGCACAAAGACGTTATCAACTTCCAGGTCTAACAACAGCACGGTTTTCTCGAAAATCTTTTTGGCAAGATTGAAGGCGTTCGTTGTCACGCTATTTCCACCGCTATCGGTAAAATAATAGCTGGTGTAACCCATGCCTTCTCCCTGGGCCGCAGCCTGTTCATAAAAGCAACTGCCAGCCATCAAAAGGATAATTAGTTTGAATATGTTATTTTTATTTCGCTTCATTCCGCAAAATTCCATGTGTTTGTGTGACTTAAACCTCCCGGAGGTTCAAGCATGGTATCTTTATGACACTTGATGAAAATTGGGCACCTATTTTAACTTCAAACCCGGCTTAAAACCTCCGGGAGGTTCCCAATAAATTTCCTTTACCAGGTAAAAAATATCAACAGCGGTAAACCGATAACGATAAGAGATGCCAACCATCCGGCAAAAAAACCAAACGACCAGAGCTTTGGGTCGCTTTCACGTTTCATCATTACATATGCTTTTTGTATAGGCCATACCATAGGTTTTACCCCCGTGTTTTAATTGATCCGTTTATCTTGCCTACCGCTGTGAATGCCGGTTTGCGAATAGATAATTTGGCGAAGCTCCGCCATGTATAAATAATCCATTAACTGGTAGCGACGGTCGGTAAACACCGGCCACTCCGGTATCGCCGCCGTGGCGGTATTTTCCGGTAAGTTTTCCAAATAATGATCAGCATTTATTTTGCGCATCCGCAACCTCCCCCGATACCGGTGTTTCCGCCAATACTGCCTTCGCGGGTTGTAAAAAACTTCTCATCGAGTTTTTGTTTGGCGAACTCGTTCTGGGGTTCCATTAACGGATCCGCCAATTTTTCTCGCTGGTAAGCCTTTACCGCAACACAGCCGCTTAACATGATGGTGAATAGTAACAGCATAATTAATTTCATTTTGAACCCTTTGTCTTTTATCCTTTACCCTTTATCTTTTTTATATGCAGTAAGCTTGTGGGCAGTTGGCTATACTCAACTCAACGCCCAGCTAACAGTCCTATACCCGCTGCCAGCGCTTACTGCCAAGTTTTTGTCGTTTGATGATCAAGGAGACGAATCACCGGATACATCAAACCTTTCGCAGTAAGCACAGGGGTGTTGGCTATCTTCAACTCAACACCTGTTAAAGAGCCTGGACTTGCTCTCGGCACTTACCGCCTAATTTTCATTCGACAATATTTCAATTTGAGCGTTTCCCTTTAGCAGCAAGTTTTGGGGCAGTTGGCTATACTCAACTCAACACCCCGTTAACAGTCCTATACCCTTCTGCTAACACTTACTGCTTTTTAAATTCTTATTTATCTATTTTTAGATATTTTTTGATTTCAGATTTAAACTGGCCCATATTTTTTTTGGTATAACCGGAGAATACCCGACGTACAACACCGTTTTGGTCGACCAATACAGCCGAGGGCATCTCCGAGAAGTTAAATGTTTTGGCGACTTCTTTTTTCTCATCAAATAAAACGGTCAAATCCAAGTCTATTTTTTTCATAAACTTAAGAGCATTATTTTTGTCATCATCGATGTTGATGGCAAGTATTCGCAGATCATCATATTGCCCTTCCATCTTTTGCAGTTCCGGCAGCGATTTTTTACAAGGCGCACACCAGCTTGCCCAAAAATCGATCAACACCACCTTACCACGATAATCTTTTAGCGACATGGTTGCCTGGCCGCTAACGGTCTCAAGGGTAAAATCCGGGGCTGGTTTGTTCATCCAGCTATCAAAGGATGCACTCGATACGCCCAAAAAGAGCAGGCAGATGGCAATGGTGATGATGCGGGTTTTTAGCATTTTCAGGCTCCTTGCATTTATTCTTTTTTTAGTAAATCTGTTTTCTTTCTTTGGAATCGGGGAATCGGAGACGGGGAGAGTAGGCGACGTCTCCGATTCCCCGATTCGCCGTTTCTCCGATTCAGTCTCGAAATGGAGAACTACATACGAAACCTCTCTAATCTGTACTATTCGAGTACTGTATCCCGGCGTCCACCCACTCGATTATTGTCAGTAAATCTCGGTTGCCGGGTAAAAACGGCCCAATTAAACCGTTTTGGTCTTTTTCCCACAATTGGGTATGATCGTACCCAAGGGGTCGATAATCTTCGTTGCTGTCATCGTTTAGCTGCCGGTTATACATTACCCAAAGCAGCGGGCTGCGACGGGTGCCCGTCCGGGTTACGTAGTCGATATTTTGCCCTTCGGCGGTTCGATAATTTCCTTCGGTTAAAAATTCGTAAACGGATGTCGTTTCATCACTATCGACCAGGTCGCTTGGCAAATTTTCCAATCGTAACCCACCGGCGGGCGAGGCTGCGCTATGGCAGGAAACACACTGCCGGTTAAATACGGCTTGCACGGTGTTGCTGCGATTTGGCCGCAGTTTATCGAAAAAATCAAGTGTATCAGAACGAGAAGCGGAATGGCTCATCACATTAAACGCATTGTGGAAACCGGAATCATACTCCCTGCTGGTTGCTTTATTGAGTACGGTTTGATTGTTTTGGATTTCGAGATCAAAAATAATTTTATCGCGGTTGTGGGAATCGTGGCAGCCGGTGCAGAGGCGTTTTTCGCCCGGCATTACCTGAACCCAGGTCATTTGGTTCACCAGCATGTGGCCGTTTTCATCCAGCGTTTGCATGTGCAGCGAACGGTTTGCCGGAACCTCTACCGAAAAGGATCCATCCGGGCGAATAGGGGCGTATCCGACAACACGCTGCTTCTCAAAATTGGTACCGCCGATTGGCCCGCCGCGACGATTGCGATCTATCGGCAAAGGAATCGCTTCCAGAACTCTCAACCAGCGCGCCTGACCGATTGCACCATCGCGGTTGGCAAAATTGGCATTTGGGCGCAGCTGACCGTCATTGGGAGCACGATCGTAAACGTTACCGTCGAAAAATATACCGGTTTCCTGGCCGGAGGCCAGCGCAGATGCCACACCGGGATCAGTTGGAATCACTTGCGGAAGCCCACCGGGAAGTTTTTCGCGCGGAGCAATCGGCACCGCGTCGTATTCGTTGTAATCCGGATCATTATAAATTAAGCGAACATTTTTGCCATCTTTATTCATCACATAAATGCCGTAATCAACCTGCTCTTCCATCTCGGTATTGACAGGATAGGGCGACATCGCAAACAGGATTTTTTCCTGGCGGTCGTTCGAAGCCGTCGGATCGATAATCGGATGCGGTGATTTAAAAATTGCTTGCGATGCGTTATTGTTATTATTGAATGGAGATGTTTCCGGCGTAATAAAGGTCAAGTTATCATCCGATTTTGAAATATCGATAATCGCAAGCGCACCGCCTTCGAATGGCGAATTGCGCTCCATTACCGAGCAAATGATGCCACCATCGGCTAACTCACGTGGCTCCAAAAACACCCGGCTACCGCTTTGGCGCGGGGAGTGGTTGCCATACATCACGAATTTTTTAGTACCATCGGGATTGATGACGAATAGTGGAAATTTGTTGGGACTGCCGAGGTGTTCCCAACGGCTGTAAATGATTTTTCCGCTGGAATGCACCATTGGATTGGTATCGTGGCTTTGGTTAAAGGAAATACAGCGAATGTTGATCAAGCGGCCATCTGCACCGCGATCCGCAACGTGGAGCAAAGGAGAGGCGCGGCGCTCGTATTCATCAACAATGCCGGGGCGAGTAGATGCGAACAAAATCTGGCCGTTGGGTAAATATGCCGGATCCATATCGTCGCCAAAGGTTTGATCTGTCAATTGCACCAAATCAGTTCCATCAATGTTCATCTCGTAAAGGTGCCAGAGTTCGTTGCGAGTGCGTTTCATAGCAAAGAGGATTTTTTTACCATCGTAGGAGATTTCCGGATCGGCAGCAGCACCAAAATCGCGTTCGCGAGAAACGCCTTCACGAGTGTATTGTTCGGTTAAATTGGTAACTTCCCCGGTGGGAGAAATGGGGCTGAGGATGCAAATATCGCTGCCGGAATAGAACTCATCGCGGTTGCTGCGCATGGCGTTACTGCGGTTGTTTTCACGACTGTTTTCTTTCACGAAAACAATTGCTGCCTGGCCGGACTTTTGTAAAATATCATCCGGCGGCGCAGTGCCGCAACCGCTCATCGCAAAACCGGTTACGATAAACAGTATAATCGTTATCCATTTTTTAATCGCTTTTGAGTTTGTTATTTCCTGATTCACTTTCTTACTTCCATGTCGTTTATAAAACCGCATTGATTTTCCCTGCATGATATTTTCCCTCTTTTCAACTCTCTTTAAGTGCGCTAAAAGTTTGCTTAATTAAATTTTAACTTTAGCTCACTTCAGGCACTTTTAACTTCAAACTTCAGAAGTAATACTGTAACCCCAGCGTAAACATCAGGTTGTGAGATATAAATGAATCCGTATTATTTACTTGTTGCTTAAAGATTTGGTCGCGAATATCATAACGAACTCCCAATCGTTTGGTATTAAAAAACTGCGCTAAGGGGATCTGTTTCCCCAATCCCAGGATGTAGCTAAATTTGGATTGTCCCCCCTGGTTGATGTTCGCTACGCCAACGACGAAGTAGGGAAATCCACCCAATGGTTTCATATCATAACCGAACAGAAATTCATACGTGGTTAGATTTTGAGTTTCAAACACCTGGAATGCACCAATATCTTCCAAAACCGATGATTGAATGCTGCTAAATCCCAGCGAGCCTTCGACAAAATAATGCCATTTGTTGAAGTAGTGATTAAACCGCAGGCCGTAATAAAAATTGGAGCCAAAGCCTTCCGCCGAATAAATTCCGCCGGTAGCGCCTACACTGTTTTTCCAAACGCCTGCCTGAATATTTGTAGATAGTATAGTGAATATTGCAATCATCGTAATCGTTAATCCAAATCTTTTCATCTTTAAAAAACTGCTCTTTCCTGGCATCTTTTTCTCCTTTTCCTCGGATACTTTTTTATCTAAACATAAATGTTACACCCAAGCTAAATTCTTGGAAAATCAACAGCTCATCCCGCGAATCCAACTTATTGACAATACTGGTAATATGCTGCTTTACTTCCAGTCGAAAGCCAAACGATTGCGTCATATAAAGCCGTGCACCGCCGCCAAAATTCAAACCCATTGAGGAAACCGTTTCCGAGCCAATTGAATTGGTTGGCGATGTTATATATAGCCCGCCGCCAACGGTGCCGTAAGGTAACAAGCGGCCTTTGGTAGAAAGGTTCAGCAGAAAATTTAACGAGACCGGGTAAAGATTTGCGGATTTTCCGATCACCTGTTCCACTGAGGCTTCCAGGTTGATGCTGCTGTAATTCATCGCTGCTTTTATCCCGAACAACCCGCTGCCACCCATCGCCCCGGTATGCGGTGCAATTTCGAAGGCAACGCCCTGCGTAAGGTCAATCATTGCCGTTTTGGTTGATTTTTTTGCGGATGTGGTTTCTGTTTCCTGGGCAAATATGCCAGTCATTATCAAACAACTCATTACGAATGTGATCAGGTAAAATTTAGAGACTTGCCACCTGCAACTTGCTACCTGAAACTCGAAACTCGAAACTTGCTTGTCCCTTCGGGGAAACTCGAAACTCGAATTGCTTTTTATATAATCCGAAATTCTATAAGATGTTAACACTGACTCCTCCCTTCATATAAATATTACGCTTCATACCTTCTACATTTGCGAATTGCATTTCCGGCGCAATTCGAATGGCAAATAGCGAGCTTAACACCTGTTCAATTTCGATTCCCACACGATACATCATGGAAGCGCTGCTTTCTGCCGGAACCTCGATTTCTCCCAACGCGCCAAGTGAAACTTGATGCGCAGGTTGCTTTATTTGCAACACACCAACGCCCCCGGCTGCTTTGATATTTAGCCTATCAAAAAATCGTAATACGGTATACCGGATGGTTAGGGAATAGGTAGCCAGCACCTGCTCAATTTGGTTTGTTCCGCCAATAACATCAAGCAAGCGATCCGTTTTCGTAATATTCGTTTCAACCCCGACAGCCAATTTCGCTCCCATTAAATAGGTTACACCACCACCGAAACCGGCTGCGGGATTGAGGTGTAAACGGTTATCCGGCTTGCTGAAAGACGCATCCACGTGCGCGGTAAGACGCCCTGTGGCTGTTTCGCCGGCAAATGCCTGGCTTAGTAGAAAAACAAAAAATGTCAATAGATATATGTTTATGCGTACATTAAACATTCAATAAAGTCCTTTTAACTTGTCGATTTAATCCATTAAGAAGTAACAGGAATGCTTAAAAAACTGGGGAAAAAATGTAAGAGAACAACCTCAATCTCGTCTCCGTGCTCAGCTTATTTATTATCAAGATGCGTGCCAAAACTACGCGAGTTGCCCGGACGTATTGCCCCACAACGATTTTGGCAAATTCGCTTGTTTCTATTTTTAAAAATCAAAATTCTATGGGAGAATGTTTGTAAAATTATTTTACAAGGCGAGTCTAAATTTCCGACCTTTGCTGAGTTGAAATTATTAAATCAGATCGTGTGTATTTCATTTGATTTGGTTATTTTTGATTTTAAGTGTGGTTAAAGAACGAGTTGCAAAAAGAGGAAATCGTATGGCGAAAAAAAATGACAACCAATGGACTTCGATGGAAGAAAAGATCGCTTATTTACACAACCTCAACGCCGAAGCCCTGAAAGGCGGCGGTGAAAAACGCGTACAAAAAATGCACGACCAGGGGAAATTAACCGCTCGCGAAAGAATTGATGCGTTATTGGATGAAGGCAGCTTCGAAGAAATTGACAAGCTGGTGCGCCACCAAACCCGCGACTTTGGTTTGGATAAACAGCGGTATATTGGGGATAGCGTCGTTGTCGGAACCGGCAAAATCGATGGCCGATTGGTTTGCGTGTTCAGCCAGGATTTCACGGTTTTCGGCGGCAGCCTTTCCCAGGCACACTCCGAGAAAATCTGTAAAATAATGGATATGGCGATGAAAATCGGTGTACCGGTCATCGGGTTAAACGATTCCGGCGGTGCGCGAATTCAAGAGGGCGTGGTTAGCCTGGGCGCGTATGCCGATATTTTTCTACGCAATACGCTTGCCAGCGGGGTTATTCCACAAATTTCTGCCGTTATGGGCCCCTGCGCCGGCGGGGCGGTGTATTCTCCGGCAATCACCGATTTTATTTTTATGGTGCGCGACAAAAGCTATATGTTTGTTACCGGGCCAAATGTGGTCAAAACCGTAACGCACGAGGAAGTTTCATTCAAAGAATTAGGCGGTGCGGTAACGCATGGGACAAAAAGCGGCGTCAACCATTTTACAACTGACAACGATATTGACTGCCTGCTTAAAATCCGTAAACTGATGCGTTTTTTACCGTTAAATAATGCCGAAGAACCGCCGTACGCTGCCTCAAATGATAAACCGGATCGGATGGAAGATGCACTAAAGACAATCGTCCCGGACAACCCCGGCAAACCCTATAATGTAAAAAATGTCATAAAAATGGTGGTAGATGACGGTGAATTTTTTGAGGTGCATGAAACTTACGCTGAAAATATTGTTGTGGGATTTTCCCGCTTTAACGGCTATTCTGCCGGAATTGTCGCCAATCAGCCGTTTATGCTGGCCGGTGTACTGGATATCGATTCTTCCATAAAAGCGGCGCGCTTCGTTCGTTTTTGCGATGCATTCAATATTCCGATCATAACCTTTGTGGATGTGCCGGGTTTTTTACCGGGAACGGCGCAGGAATGGGGCGGCATCATCAAACATGGAGCAAAATTACTCTATGCCTACTGCGAAGCAACCGTGCCTAAAATTACGGTAATTTTACGGAAAGCCTACGGCGGCGCATATGATGTTATGAGTTCCAAACACATCCGCGGTGATGTCAACTTAGCCTGGCCTTCTGCGGAAATTGCTGTAATGGGTCCGAAAGGCGCAGCAGAAATCATCTTCAAAAAAGAAATTGCCCAGGCAAAAGACCCGGAAGCAGCCCTGGCGGAAAAAGAAGCCGAATACCGCGAAAAATTTGCCAACCCCTACCTGGCCGCCGAACGCGGGTACGTAGATGAAGTGATTGAGCCGCAAATGACCCGCCCGAAAATTTGCCGAGCACTTGAACTACTCCGCACAAAAGTCGATAAAAATCCGCCGAAGAAGCATGGGAATATTCCGTTGTAAAAGGATGAAGGATAAAGGGTGAAGGATGAATGAGTTTCCAGATCAAACTATTGAATAAGTGTTTAAAAATATTCAGGAGGTAACAGATTATGGATATTTTTCCTCGCAAAGCCCATTTATCTACTCTCATTTTAATTGCCAGCTTGTTTTTATGGAATACGAGCGGATTTGCCCAACTTAAAACCTCGTTAAAAACTTCTTCTTTACCGATTTTACAGATGGGAAACTATCCATTTTCACTTGACGGAATGAGCGAGGAACCTTCAAAGCAAAATTTTTCCAAGGATGTTGCGACGGTTTTTAAAGGAACGGGATATACCATTTCCCGACCATTTCATTGGGATAAACGAGATTGGAGAACAGCTGTTATTTGGGCAGCGCTTATTGGTGGGTCGCTGCTCATTGAAGAAGAAGTAGACGAATTCTTCCAAAAAAACCGCAGCAATTTTGGTGATACGGTGAATGACATTGGGGTAAAATATGGCGCGCCCCCTTTTGCTGCCGGGCTATCTTTGGGGGTTTATGCCGTGGGAACACTCATCGGCTCGCCGGCGTGGCGGGAAACGAGTATAATGATGTTCGAGTTGCTGCTGACTGTCGGTATCATCCAACAGCCGCTGCGAATTATCACCGGAAGAGCCAGACCAAGAGCAAATGAAGATAATCTTACCTTTAACCCGTTATCGATAAAAGACAAGTATTCCTCATTCATCTCCGGGCATGTGTGGATTTCCGTCGGATTGTCTTATATTATGGCGAAACAGATCGATCACCCGGTTGCCACGGGAATTTTGTTTACACTCGGGGCAGTCGTTACGCCTTACGCTCGCATGTACGGCAGGGCACATTGGGCGTCAGATATATTAATTGGCGGCGTATTGGGATTTTACAGCGCCCGCACGATAATGAACTGGCACAAGGGGAAAGCGTTGGCGGATAACGCACTGTTGATTCTTCCCACCCCGGGCGGTGTGAGAATGACATACCGCTTCTAGAGAATATTAGCAGAGATTTTTGTTGTATTTCTCTTAACGAGATATTATCATCTGCTCTATTTTTCTAATCACTCGTGAACGATTATCAAATTTGACATGCACACCCTTAAAAACATTCAATCACTTATCATCAAGCTCGGAAAATTACGTCGCCGTTTTATTAAATACACCATGAACATCTTCGGTGGAATCCGCCGGGCAGAGCATATTTTTATGGTGTTTACTGCCATCGTTATTGGAATTCTGGCGGCTTATGGCGCAATCGGTTTTCGCTTTCTCATCGAATTTTCCCAATATCTCTTTTTCCAAACCGGGGAATATTCGCTCGATTGGGTAATGGCGATGCCCTGGTGGCAGCGCTTGCTGCTGCCGGCACTTGGCGGCCTAATTGTGGGGCCAATTATGCATTTTGTCGCCCAGGAAGTTCGCGGCAGTGGTGTCCCGGAAGTGATGGAATCCGTTGCAGTGCGCGGCGGCAGCATTCGTCCACGGGTTATTTTGAGCAAGGTTTTGGCAGCAGCGGTTACCATTGGTTCCGGTGGTTCCGCCGGGAGAGAAGGCCCCATCGTGCAAATCGGCTCTGCGATTGGTTCTGCATTCGGACAGCTTTTATCAGTCTCTGCCAGGCGGCTTAGAACCTTTGTCGCTTGTGGGGCAGCAGCCGGAATCGCAGCAACGTTTAACGCGCCAATTGCCGGGGCGCTTTTTGCAGCAGAAGTCATCATTGGGGATTTTGCAGTTGCACAATTTAGCCCGGTAGTAATTGCCTCGGTCGTAGCTACGGTGATTTCACGACATTACATTGGTGATGTTCCGGCATTCCAGGTACCGGAATATCACCTGGTTAGCCCATTCGAGTTTATTCCCTATACAATTTTGGGCATTCTTGCCGGATTGATCGCCGTTTTATTTATTACAACGCTCTACAAAAGCAATGATTTGTCAGACAACATCAACATTCCCCCGTATTTAAAACCGGCTTTAGGCGGGTTGATTGTTGGCATAATCGCGCTGGCCTTTCCGCAAGTATTTGGCGTGGGCTACGAATCTATTAATGACGCGCTGTGGGGGCGGGATGTCCGATGGCTGCTTGCAGTATTAATCCTGGCTAAAATCGTCGCTACCTCCGCGACGCTTGGTTTTGGCGGTTCCGGGGGAGTTTTTGCGCCATCTTTATTTGTTGGGGCAATGTTGGGTAGCCTTATCGGCAAACAAGTGAATCTTTTGTACCCGGAAATCACTGCGGACGCCGGCGCGTATGCCCTGGTTGGAATGGGTGCGGTCGTTGCCGGAACTACCCATGCGCCAATTAGCGCAATCCTCATCATTTTTGAATTAACCAACGATTACCGCATTATTGCACCGCTGATGGTTGCTTGCATAATTTCAGTGTTATTAGCGACTTATCTCAAAAAAGAATCCATGTATACCATGAAGTTAGTGCGGCGGGGAATGAAAATTTTCGAGGGCAAAGACATCAATATTTTACGTGGAATGCGGGTGAAGGATATTCTGAACAAAGAGATTGAAATTATATCAGGAAACTGCTCATATCCCGAACTTGTACGCCGGATGATTAGCAGCCATCATCAAGATTATTTTGTGGTTAAAACAAATGGGGAATTCCTGGGCACAATTTCTATGATTGAGGTAAAAGAATTTCTTAAAGAAGAAGATCATTTGAAAGGGTTGGTCATTGCCGCAGATATTGCCCATCCCCCACTTGCAGTTCTCAGCTTGGAAGATAATCTCGATCTGGTAATGCACAATTTTGGCCGGTTCAATGTAGATGAATTGCCGGTGTTAGACGGTAAAAATCGCAAAAAACTGGTTGGGTCGGTTTTGCGAAAAGATGTTATTGATGCGTACAACAAAGAAATATTCAAACGTGATTTAGCCGGCGGTATGCATAGCGTGGTAACAGCAGCCACCAAAGACCGTACAGTAGAATTAGCGGAAGGCTATTGTATGTTAGAACTCGACCCGCCCGATGGCTTTATTGGAAAATCCTTACGGCAGTTGAATATACGATCCCGCTATGGTATCGAGGTTATTCTCATCCGCAAACCGGTTCAGGATAAAAAAGGCATTCCCAATCGCCCCGGCGCATTGCCAATGCCGGATTATGTAATTCAAGCGGGTGATAAATTGCTGGTGATGGGAAGCCGGAAGGATATAGAGACGGTGCGCTATAAATAAATTATGTGCTTTATAGCGTAATTCCAGTGCCAAATTTAACAATCGTTTGCTCCCGGTTCTCCGAAGATCCCAAATGGCTGTCAGCAATCGACATTTCCAATGTTAGCTTTTTAATATCGATTTTAAGCCCGCCGTTTAAGAATAATAAATCACTTTCAACCCGAAAAAAATCACTTATAGTTTGGTTATTGGTGTAATAAATACCGATTGATGTCGTAAAAGTGCTAGTAATATTGAAGATAAAATTTCCCGAGAATTCCGGCTGGTTTTTGATATTTTCATTGATGTCGTTCCAAAACGTTATGGCAAAATTGTTCGTTAGCCAAATTTGATCGGTGATTTTAACCAGCAAGCCAAGTTTTAATTTATCAGGATAATTGGCTATAAACCTTTGTTCAACCGGTATCTGAACAAATGAGGAATCTTCCAGGGTAACTAAACTCCTATTTGTTTTGGGCGTGCCGCTAAATGTGTTTTCTTTATCAAACGCAATATTTGCTTTAAACCGGTCGTTAAAATCATACCGTAATCCCAATGTCCAGCCGAGTGCAATGTCCGTTGCCTTTGCATATAGTTCGCGAAGCGTTTCAAAATCTCGCAGGTAATTCAAATTCAACTGAAATCCCAGGGTTGCCTGATGTGATTTGTGAAATGGGCTGGGAAAAGAATAAGAAGCGACACCGGAGCCGGTGTAGAGGTTTGTTTCAAACGTCGCCTTGATAGCTTCCCCGCCAGTTGGATCATTGGGCGTTGTAATAATTAAATCGAAGTCAAAATACTGGTTATATTTTTGATGAAACCCCATACCAAAACGAAAATCACCTTTAGGATAAACAAAATTGAAAGATTGCGGCAACCAGGGATTCGCTCTCTGCTGACCAGCATCTACCAAGGGAATTACCTCACGGTCTATCTTACTATCAAATTGCATTGAGAACCCAATCGCTGGTGATTGATGGTCTACAAGCGAAGCCGGATTCACGTCAGACATATTTGAAATTGTGGATAAGGTGGTATTCAGAATTCCGTAAACATTGTATCCATCCAGCACAATTCCCTGCACAAAAAACGGAATATTGTTTGCCGGATCAATACGGCCTCGATCTCCCTGGGAATAAACAACAAATGGAAAGAATAAAAACAGTACTATTGTATAACTTAGTTTTATTTTCATCTTCTCCCCCAAATGGCTTGCAAGTAATTTTAGGTAATAAATGTTAGGCGATGTTTGTAATAAAAAATAGGAAAGGCAAAATAATTAAAGAAAAATCATTTTGCCTTAAAAAATTTCAGTTCAGCAGCCAGGTAAAATTAAATCGAACCACTTCTCCCTGGTGCTCATTCCAGGCATAATTAAATCGCATGTATGATTTACGATTCGTGCCCAGGGCGTTTTGCTCCGCAGCTTTTTTATTTTTGCGAATTAAGCGAATTACATCTATAGCGCTAACAATCCGGTTTAAAACCAGGCCGGTTACCAAAATGTTAGAAGTTCTTTCCCAATCTATTTTATTGAATCGCCGCTCAAGATAAACCCGGCGATTGGCTTCGGAATCCCATTGCCAGTCAAATTCGCCGCCTTCGGAATACGTTGCACCAATATCTCTTTCCAGGAGCTTCTGTCGATTAAATGCAAAAATACTTTCTTGAGTGCCGATATCAATCCAAAATTGGTCGCCTTTACCGGCGGTGTTAACATTGGCATGGGCAGCGGCAAATCCCTCCAAATCCCCTTGCAAGGTATTCACATATTGATCGGATGAAAACATTCCTAACCACAGCAACAAGTCTGCACCGATAAATACTTTTCCAAGACCTTTATGCCCCATTGCCCATTCCCCGGTTCCCGGGATGATTAGTGACATAACGACATTCAAGAAACCGCCCTTTTTTTGAGAAAGTGTTTGGGGGGGATTGTCACTCAGTAGGGATTGATTTGTCTCTTGAGAGTTTTCGGTTTGGCTCTCTGAAGAAGTTGTTAATTGAGAAGCGGAGAATTCTCTTGGTTGAGAAAGTGCAGTCTGTGAAAAGAAGAATAGTGTTGATAGTAGAAAAATGTACCCGCTAAATCGAGAATGGTTCATGAGGTTCCTTGTAGTGTGCTTCGTAGAGTGAGTTTGAGTAAGACAAGTTTCCAACTTGTCAGCCGTTTTAAGACAAGTTCAAAACTTGTCTTACCAGCTTAAAACGCCATACTCAGGCCAACCATATCAACATATTCGCCGAAATAGTTTTTACCCTGGTAAGTTAGTTTAACCTGTCTACGATTAAAACTTCTGGCAGTAAAACCGGCATCAATCGCGGAAACCAGGTGGTTTACCAAAATAACCATTGAGCCGACGCCGGCGGAATTGTAGTAATCGTTTGCCTTTGCCCGCATACCGGCATAACTGTCGTTCATTTCGGTAATAAAGCCGTTTCCGGTGCCGTAATTGCCGCGGTAAACAGCGGTAAAATTCGCATCTTCCCAGGCGTTGCCGAACTGTTCGGGGTATTTCCCGATCATTTCATAATATTGCTGGGTTTTGGTTGCCGGAAGATGATGGCTAAAACCGGAAAGATATTGGGTCGTTGCAAATGGCTCAAATTCCTGTCGTGCAGATTGCCAATCGGCAATAACCGGGCGCCCGGCATGGTCAAACGAAATTTGGCTATCGTACTGGCCATGTGGAAAATTCGGTGCAACTTCCGTTTGCCCGTTTAACTGATCGTAAACATAAGACCAATAGCGCGGCTCGCTCCAGTTTTCATCTCCATAGGCTTCAAATACGGTTGTTTGATCGTCACCTTTATTGTTATTCCGAACATTGATCGACCAACCAACCGCTTCTGCCGCTACAAACAACGCCGCTTTCCAATATGAACCGGAGTAAAGCTGCCCGCTGCCCGGAACCACTGCCGAAAAAGCAACCGCTAACCCAATCGATTTTTGCGGTACATTCATTCCGTCGAGCGCTTGCACTTCCGTTTCGATATTTTCATCAAGTTGGGCATTAATTTCTGCTCTACTCATTAGCAAATCGTGATTCATTGTAAACGGCACACCTTGTGCGAATATTGTAAATGAGAAACACATTAGAATAAAAATTATATGTTTCATTTTACCACCTCAAAATTTATATGGTTAAAATCGAAAGCGTTGTTTTTCCAGCCGTAGATCAAAATCAAACAGGATACCAAAGTAGAAACGCCATTCTTTATTATAAGTAAATTCACGATTGATTTGTTCCTCCAGCGGGTAAACCGCTTCGAAGAATACTTTTGTCGGAAAGAAATACCAGGATTTCATATCCAGGCGTAGTTGAACGCCAACATCGGAAAGGAAATCGTTAAAATCGACGCCGCCATCCACCCAGGCGTTACCATATTGGGCAATTCCGGCCAGGTACAGCCGGTCAAAATAAAAGTTGAGAAATTGCCAATTGATATTTCGCAGCAATGGAAGACGGTAGGTAGCAGTTCCGATGGCTAATTTCCGCCCTTCGACGCTGTAATAAGAATATCCCTTCAACCCAACAAATCCGCCGCCGAAGAGATGGAAAAAATCATCCACATCCTTATCGATATACCCTCCCTGGAAACGCAGCGAGAAGGTGTGGCGGTTGGTCAAAGGCACAGGAAAATATTCTTCCCAATTTAATTCGTAGCGGAAAAAGTTATAATTTGTAAATTGCTCGATTCCGATAATTCTATCGGTTGCAAAATCATCCAAAAACTTATTCCACTCGCGGGTAATTTTCAATGATACGTAACGGCCTTTACGGGGGTTGATGTCGCGTTCCAAATCACGTTTAATTTGCTCATGGCGAAAAAATAGGCTTAATGCGTGGCCTTTCAAATACGTATAGCGGACCGGGGCAAATATAATCGGTTCGTTGTTAATCGGCTCGTTGAATGCGACTTCCCCCTGCCGCGCCCGATACCAGCTAAGGATATATTCCAGGCGTGTCCACAAATATTTAAATTTCCAGGGTAGGAATTGCCCCCTCAACCCGATATTCGCTTGAAATAAATTAAAGTTGATATCGACTTCCGGGCTAACCCCGGGAAATTGGGACAATGTAAGATCATCTTTAATATTTGATGAATGATTGTAGGCTTCGATAAAAAATGTCGGCTTGAAAAGATTATATTCAAAAATGCTAAAAATATCGTAATCGCCCCGAAAATTAAAATCGAAGCCGCCGAAGACCAGCATTTTGTTGAGCATTTCATTCGTGTAAACATACAATCCCGGCTTAAACGTGCCATCAGCGATGGAAACCCGTGGCATCAAGGAAACGCCGGGAAAGCGGCTTTTGTACGGTTTGGCAGGCAGCGGATTATCTATCGATTGGTCGAGCGTTAATTGCGGAATGTGCTTTTCATAATTATCGATGTAGGCCATTGTTTCCGATGCAACCGGTTTTGCCGCTGCAATTCGATAAATTTTATACCCCTGGTTGGTATACAGCGAATAAAATAAATCGCCATTGGGGGTAAAGGAAGGCATAAACGCTCCCCCGACTGCGTTTGTAAACGCTTTTTTCTCGCCGGTTTCCAAATTCTGGCTGTAAATGTTAAAGATGCCGGTTTCATCGCTGGTGTAGAGCAATTCCCCGGTTTTGGGGTGGAATACCGGGTAGCGCTCATCGTAGCGTTCGTTGAGCACGAATGTCATTTCGCCGCCAGCGGAGGGAATTTTGGCAATATCGCGAGCATATTCCAGCGAAGTATCGAAAATGATATAGGAATCGTCCGGCGACCAGCGGGGATGGTAGATCTGGCGGCCATTTACCAGGTGCGTTAACTGCTTTAATTCCTTGCCTTTATACCCTACTTCCCGGAACAAAATCTTGCGTTCTTTTTTAGGCGTGGCGTCAATATTTTCAACAATATGATGCTCGCCAATATGATAAAATCGCTGATGCCATGTTTCTTGCTGCAAAGTTTCCTGCAAATTCCCCAGGTCGAGGGAATATAAATTGGTTAAACCATCGCTCTCGATTAGAAAGACTAATTTGCTGCCATCGTGAGACCAGTCGGGGTGGCGAGCCCGCAGGTGTTTGGTGAGACGATATTCTTTATTCTCTTCCAAATCATAAACATAAATGTCGTTATATGCGCTGCGGGTTTTGTCAACCAAACCAATCTTAGAATAGGCTAAATAACGGCTGTCCGGCGACCAGGTAAGGGAACCGGTAATTCTGGCAGCAACCGTTTGTTTTTCACGAAACTTCAAATCGCCGCTTGCTTCGCCGGATTCAGCGGATTCGAATTCGGCAATCGTTCTTTTTCCCGCGAGTGAAAGATCATCAACTACTAGCGCATTTTGGCTCAGGAAATCCGCATCGCCGGTAGCGAGGTAAGCAACTTTATTTCCATCGGGCGAAACAATTGGATGCATATTTCCAATGCCTTTATCAACATAGGGCCGACCAATCTTTTCGTTTGCTAAAACCGTTTTTAGTTTTTGGGAATAGGTTTCTTTTAAATGGTTATGCCATTGTTGATGAAGCGCATCGCCACCGACACCGGTTACTTTTTTGATAACTTTTTTGAATGAAAGCGTTGTTAAAGAACTGGCCTGCCGGGCAAGTTTTGCAACTACGGTATCGCCATACGTTTCTGCCATGTAATTTACGAAGGCAAATCCCTGGTTATAGGCGGATTCGTTACCAATCGAATTTTTGCCGAACGTGCTCATCTCGTTAAAATCGAGGAGATTTCCGGTCATTACCCGGTCGCGCAAAATCATTTCGCGGTGGGAATCGCGATAATCGAACCGGCGATTGGAAGTTTGAAACTGTGCGACGCCTTCCGCAAACCAGACCGGCGTAACCAAAGTTGAAATGGGATAAGAAACCAGCACATCCGGGAAACCGCGCACCACATCCGGGCGGCGTTCCGTTTCGTAACCAAACACTTGCAACCAGCCAGCGGGGATATGGCGGGTGGTTTTTAACGCGGTTTGCAATGAGATGATATGGGCAAATTCATGCGTTATCACATCTTGCAGCCAGTTGTGAGTGCCCCGTAAAACGTAGTCAAGATTTTCCGACCAGATTTCGATTTTATTATCATAAAAATAAGCACCGCCGTTGGCGTAATCTTCCGTATCGCGAATCACGAAATCGATTTTTGAATCCGGTTCATAGTCATAAAGCCCGGTGATATGGGGATAAATATCTTCCGCGATTTCCGCAACCACATTGGCGGTACGTTCCGTTCCCTGGTGATAATGGACGTAGAAATGCTCAGTTTCAATCGTCTTCCATTGTAATTCTGGATGGTTGGCGCTAAAATCCTGGGCCAGTAGAGAAAAGGATAATGGAAAAAGGATAAAGGATAAAAAAAGCAGGAGTCGAAGGTATTTTATTTGAGAATTTTTCATAAGGCCAACTTAAAGAAATGATGTTAAAATTTAAAGTCGAAAATTCAGAACATTTTAATTTGCAAATTAATGTTGTTGCTTAACAAAGCTGTGTTCTTTTCAGGTAATTTCGAAATTAAAAATCGTAAAGCCCTTTACCGGGTTCAAATATTCTACTTCAAAATTCCTCAAGCTACACGCAACACGAAACAGGCTTTACAGTTTTACTTTACCACTGCAATTTTAATAACCTGCACATCTTTCTTAGATCCGCCAACTGCTTCCACCCTGCCAAAGTAAACACCGGTTTGGATGTTAGTTAAATCCCAGCGAATTTCGTTATCGGTTTGCGGGTTGCCGGAACCGGTTAATTCTTTTACCAAATCGCCGGCAAGGTCAAATATCTTGACGGAAACATCGGCAGCTTCTGTTAGCCGGTAGCGGATAAATGTAAAATTGTCGGTGTTGGGGTTCGGCCAATTGTAAACCGCTTCCGGTGGCAATAAATTCTGAGTCGTTTCCGAAGGAAAAGTACCGGCGGCAAGCGGGCGATTGTTATTTTGCGGTGTTCCGTAAACTTGTGCCCATTGCGGTCGATTGTTCCCATCAATTGTAGATGCAAAGTCCCAAACATAAACCGTTCCCGAAACCGTAACACAGGCTAATTCTAGGTCATTGTCGCCATCGATATCCAGCAGAGCTGGCGAGGTTTTTATTGAATCGCCAATTGCAAGCGGAAAATCCGGCAAGGCGTTGCCGCTCAAATCGACACCGAGAATCATCCCGGCAGGATCGACGGAAATAATGCCGGTAATATCTTCATTTCCATTGGCCGGAAATGATCCGACAAGCGGCGATATGGATAAATTCGTAAGCTGCTCCGGACGATACAGCGGAATGGGGAAGTTATCGGCTAATGTAAAGTTATAGTTGAATAGCTGAAGGTGATTGTTTCCGTTAGCAATATAAAAATCTTGCGTTCCAATCGTATTTGGGGAAAATAATTTGATGGCGATTGCCGGGGAATCGAATTGGTGCAGGCCATCTTCCGGCGAATCGAATGAATTTCCCGATAACCCGCGAAAACGACCGTCCTCGCTCACAGCAACGGCTTCCGAACCTGTTGGCGTGAAAAAATTTCCCTCGATTTGATCGACCTGATTCCCATCACGGTAAACAACGCCGGATTGTGAAACGATGACCTGGCTATTTTCCGAAGTAAAATGCAAAGATTGGATCGGTTCGGAAATTGACGCGGCTTCCGATAGGGCAGCAGTCCCACCATTAAAACTTACCTCGTAAACGATTCCGTTGCTGCACCCCCAAAATACACTGGCAGGCTCGCCTTCGGCAATGGGATGGGTGGTAACATCGGCAGGGCATTGAAATTGGAAGAGGGAATCCAGGCGGTTATCAACATTGTTTACCGAAAATCCGAAGGCAGTTCCTTCACTGGTTACAATTGCGATGCCTTTTCCGCCGCCGCTTAAATCGAAAATTGCCGGCGGTGTAATGATGGTTAAATTTTCCGGGATTGCGGCGGCTTCCAGGCGATTTGTTCCCCAATTAGAGCGGCCATCGCGATTCATAATCAATAGCTTGTTTCGATCGGTCGTAAAAATTAATTCTTCCG
>CAXHHS010000004.1:0-26556 GCA_964015645.1 uncultured bacterium | reverse complement strand
TTCATAAGGAATTGGAAGCACCGGTCGTTGCGGATGTCGCTGACGTATTGCAAATTCCGGCCTTTCTTTGCCGCCAAACCGACTTGCTAATTGCTGCCGGGAGAACCGGAAAAGCCGTCAACATCAAAAAAGGCCAGTTTTTGGCGCCGGAAGATATGCAGAAAGCCGCGGAAAAAGTCGCCAGTACTGGAAATGAAAAAATTCTCCTTACCGAACGGGGAACGTCATTCGGTTACCGGAATTTAATTGTTGATATGCGTTCGCTCATAATTATGGAAAAAAGCGGTTATCCCGTGGTGTACGATGCGACGCATAGCGTTCAAATTCCCGGCGGGGAAGGAAATGCCAGCGGCGGGCAGCCGGAATTCATTCCACCATTAGCTCGCGCAGCTGTTGCCACCGGGGCAATTAGCGCGGTGTTTATGGAAGTGCATCCCAACCCGGAAAACGCGCTTAGTGATGCTCGTTCGCAACTGGCATTAAACCGTTTTTCGGAAGTGCTATCGCAACTTCTCGATGTTTACGCTGCCGTGCAGGTTTAACCGGAGGCGAAATGGAAGAATTTAATTCTAATAAAAATATAGACTTGCTGAAAATAGCCCGCACCGTAATTCAGCTTGAAATAGACGCTGTTCAGCAGCTATTGGAAGAATTGAACGACCAATTTGTTGCTGCGGTAAACTTAATCTATAACTGCCAGGGCAGGGTAATTGTAACCGGCTTGGGGAAATCCGGTGCGATTGGCCGCAAGATTTCCGCAACCCTGGCATCCACCGGAACCGGGTCTTATTTTTTACATCCATCGGATGGAACACATGGCGATTTAGGTATTCTTCACAAGGATGATGTTGTCATCTGTCTCTCGAAAAGTGGTGGCTCGGATGAGTTGTTTAATCTTCTTCATACCATCAAACGAATTGGAGTGCCGATTATTGCCATCACGGCTAACCTGGATTCTGTGCTGGCAAAACAGAGTGGCGTGGTATTAAGCATCGGTATAAAAGAAGAGGCTTGCCCGCATGATCTTGCTCCCACTTCCAGCACAACCGCAATGCTGGTGATGGGCGATGCCCTTGCCATTGCTCTATTGGAAAAGCGACAATTTACAAAGGAAGATTTTGCCTTTCTGCATCCTGCCGGAACCCTGGGCAAACGCCTGCTGCTGAGGGTAGAAGACATCATGGAAAAAAGAAACCAAATTGCCAGCGTACCGTTAACTGCAACCATGAAAGATGCAGTGTTGAAAATGGCCGCCAAACGCGGTATTTGCAGCGTTATTGACGAAAATGAAAAGATCGCGGGTGTGTTAACAACCGGCGATTTAAACCGGCTGGTCGAAAAAACCGAACATTTTTTCCAAATCCCGGTAAGAGAAGTAATGAATCCGAATCCGAAAATCTGTTATTCCGATACAATGGCCTACACGATTTATAAAAAAATGGAACAGTATCGAATCATCGCCATGCCCGTGGTGGATCACCAGGAAAAACTTGTTGGCGTCATCCATTTACATGATATAATGCGTTCGGGAGTCTTTTAATGAAGAGCATATTTATCTTTTTATTAATAGTATTGATAGCTTTCTTAACTGCTTGTAGTGATTTGCAGGAAGAACCGTCAAGAACAGACCTATCCGCTGCTGAAAAAGAGGAATATCCCGACCAGGAAAGCTGGGAATCGACCATCATCGTTTCGAAAGAGGGAAAACGCGTCGCAGATGTTTGGGCAAACCATATTATGGTGTTTAACAAGAAAAACCAGACGCTGTTGAAAGACAGTATCCATGTCGATTTTTACGACCGGAATGGCAACCATAATTCGGTTTTGACAGCAAATGAAGGCATTGTGGAAAATAATACTCGCAATCTAAAAGCGATTGGTAACGTCATCCTGGTTTCCGATAAAGGCGAGGTTCTGGAAACTGAGGAGTTGTATTGGGATAATGCCAGGCAAAAGATCATCAGCGAAGTCCCCGTAAAATTGATGACTAAAACCGACACCTTATTCGGTGATTCGTTTATTTCCGATCCGGATTTAATTCATTATGAAATTCGCAATACCTACGGACGATCCAAACGCGGCATTCCACTTAGTAAGTAAGGAACTAAAATTTAATGACTTTAGAAGAGCACATTCAATATTGGTTAAAATCCGCTGCTCATGATCTTGAGACAGCGGAAACGTTGTTTAATAATAACCGGTATGATTGGTCCCTCTTTTTAGGACATTTGGTCATTGAAAAATTACTAAAAGCCCATTTTGTTCGGGACAACCGGAATAAAGTACCACCTTTTACACACAACCTTTCCGCGATAGCCAATAAAACAAAGCTTAAATTATCAGTGGAACAAGAAACGCTGCTATTGGAGATAAATCAATTTAATATAAGAACTCGCTACCCGGATTATAAATTTGGTTTTTACAAAAAGTGTACTCCTGAATTTACTCAAGATTATTTCTCGAAAATAAAGGGATTATACCAATGGCTCTTTCAGCAGATATAGATAATAAAATTCACTTTTTTGCCCGGCTTGTATCTAAAAAGCTCAAGATCGATCAACTATATGTTTTTGGGTCTTCGGCAAAAGGAGGTCAGCGAGAATGGAGTGATATTGATCTGGCAATTGTATCTTCTGATTTTTCAGGTGATTCTTTTGAAGATTGTAAAGTATTATTCCCATTCATTCTTAAAGTTGATCGTTCAATCGAAATTCACCCGTTTCGCCCAGCCGATTTTACAGCTGAAAATCCATTTGTTCGAGAAATAATCGAAACCGGTATTCAAATTATCTAAGGGGGTGAGATAGAATTACTTCCCGATTTATTTTTGAGAGTCGTTGATAATTCAGGCGCCTGGAAAAACAAGGGATTTAATATTATCTCACCCCCTAAATTGAAATTTCATTTCTTAGAGAACTATTTACCATCCCATACGAGGTTCGCAATGAAAAATTGGCTCAGTGCATTTTTATTTACCTTGTTTACAATTCTCACAACTCCCCTCTTTCCCCAGGAAATTAGTTTATACCACGCCCGCAACCTGTTTTTAATGGGTTCCGGCAGCGCGTTCAATAACGGCTTGTTGGGATTTGCAAATCCAGCCAATAATGCAATGATACAAAAATTTAATGCACGGTTTTATTGGGATAGCCAAAACAGCAGCAACACTGACCTGGATAGTTGGGCATTTTACACCGCAGTTCCCGGCCTGGGATTTGGCGTTCAGCACCTGGAAACATCCGGCAATAGCGTTACGGACTACAGTTTTTCCCTGGCCAGTGGCAGCCGGCGTTTTGGAACCGGCTTGGCATACTCCTGGTCGAACGGTGATAACAGCGTTTTTAATCGCTCCAAACGGCTCACCTTTGGCTGGATTTACCGCCCGTTGCAACAGCTTTCGTTAGGATTGGTAACGGATCTTTCCTTAGAAAACGATAATGATGAAACGATTGTGGAAGCCGGTTTGCGGCCCTTTTCCACCCATCGCATTACGCTTTTTGGCGATGCTGCCTTTCGCCACGGCCAGGATCTTAACGATGCATTCTGGACTGCCGGTGCCGCGGTGGAAGTAATCCCGGGGTTGAACCTGGTTGGCCGCTATTTTCGTGACGATGCGTTTACCGTCGGATTGCACCTCAGCTTTGGCGGGTTACACTTTGGCGGGCAAGGACACGTCAATAAAGACGGCGAGCGCACCTTTAACACTTCTCATTTTAGTATTGGCGATTATTTGCCCAGTGTGTACAAACCGTTTTTAAGCAGTAAAAATTATGTTCGCATGAATTTGAAAGGCCGGGTCGATTATCAAAAATACCAGTGGTTTGACAGCAACACCCAACGGTTTATGGGTATTCTGCAAAACATTCGCCAGGCAGCGGATGATAACCGGGTGGATGTGATCGCTTTAAATTTATCAGCGATGCGAATTTTGCCGGAACACGCCTGGGAATTACGCGAAGCATTGAAAGGCGCGCAGCAGAAAGGCAATAAAATCATCATTTTTATCGATAATGCCGAAATGACCGGCTACCACCTGGCAAGCGTGGCAGATGTAGTAATGATGGATCCGCAAGGCAGCTTAATGCTCCCCGGTTACGTAATGAGCCGCACTTATCTAAAAGGCACGCTGGAAAAATTAGGGCTGGGATTTGACGAATGGCGTTTCTTCAAATATAAGTCCGCCGCAGAAGCGCTCTCCCGCGATAAAATGTCCGACGCCGACCGCGAGCAACGCCAGGATTTCACCGATGATATGTACGAAGTCATTCGCCGCGAGGTCAGTGCCGCTCGTGATATTCCGAAAGCCGAATTTGACAAATTGATCGATGAAAGCGTCTTTTTTCTCCCGGATGACGCCCTGGAAACCGGGTTGGTAGACACGCTCTGTCGCTGGAGTAATTTAAACGGCGTCGTGAAGTCTCTAACACAAAAAAAACGACAGCGATTGTCGATGCGTTGGGTGAAGGAAGATGCAAATTTCAACCCTGCCTGGGGCGAAACGCAAAAAATAGCCGTGGTGTACGCCCTGGGCGTTTGCGAAATGGATGAAGGTATAAATGCCCGCCGCCTGGAAAAGGTCTTACACAAATTAGCGCAAAAAAAATCGGTAAAAGCGGTTATCCTGCGAGTCGATTCTCCCGGTGGGAAGGGTATGGCTTCGGATTATGTCGCAGAAGCACTCAAAAAAGTCGCCGAAAAAAAACCGGTCATTGTCAGCCAGGGACAGGTAGCAGCCTCCGGCGGATATTGGATTTCGATGTATGCCGACACGATTTTAGCAGGGCCAACAACGATCACCGGTTCCATTGGCGTTATCGGCGGCTGGGTGTATGATAAAGGCATTTCCGGAAAATTAGGATTAACGTCCGATTATGTAAAACGTGGTGATAAAGCCGACCTCGGCCAGGGAGTACGGCTTCCATTATTCGGATTGCAAATTCCTGCGCGAAATTTAACGGAAGCAGAGCGTATCCGGGTAGAAAATGTTGTTCGGCAGATGTATGATGTCTTTGTTGCTAAAGTAGCTTCCGGGCGCAATATGTCGAAAGATGAGATTTACGAAATTGCCGAAGGTCGCATTTATTCCGGCCTCGATGGCCGCGATAACGGCCTTGTCGATGAAATTGGCGGCCTGCCTTTGGCAATCGAAATGGCCCGAAACATGGCTAAAATTCCCGACAATCGCAAATACGAGATCGTGGAGATACCCAAATACAAAGGATTGTTTAACACCAACTTTTTCAGCCCGGTATCCTTAGAAAAAAGTTTGCAGCAAGATCCGGCAATCCAATTTCTGAAAATGATGGTTGATCAACCCGGTTATCCCCTTCCCATGTTGTTGCCGGGAGAATATCCGGTGTTGGAGTGAGTTTTTTTGATTTTTTTGACAGGATAAAAGATTAAAGCTAAAGGATAAAAATTTCTGACGATGATTTTTGGTAAAAAAGGTTTTAAGTTATAGAAGCAAAAGTAAACTATAATTATAACCAGGACGATAGTTATGAAAGAAGAACATGATTTCTCTAAGGGAGGACAGGGGAAATTTTATATTCCGATGGAAAATACCTTCACTGCGATTATTCTAAAGGTAGAAAATGGATATATTGGATATGTAGCGGAATTGCCCGGAGCCAATACACAGGGCTTAACAATAAAGGAAGTACGGGAGAATCTGAAGGAAGCTACAAAAATGGTACTTGAAGCAAATCGCGAGTTTGCTGAAGCTGAAATTGAAGGAGATTTTATTAAAGAACCTATTAATGTCAGTATTTGATGAAACGAAAGAAACTGATTAAACATCTCGAGAAACATGGATGTCGATTGTACCGTGAGGGGGCAAAGCATACCTTGTATTATAACCCATCAAATAAGAAAATAACCACCATTCCTCGCCACACCGAATTATTTGATTTTTAGCTGTAAAAATCTGTAAAGATTTGGATATTCCATCACCCAAATAGACTTGCTATGAAAATCCGAATATACCGTAAACACAAAGACCTTCCGCTCCCGGAACGGAAAACATCGCGTTCCGCCGGATTAGACGTTTATTCCGCCGAACGCGTAGAACTTTGGCCGGGCAAAATTGAATTGGTTTCCACCGGTCTGGTCATCGAAGCGCCATCTGGTTATTTTTATAAAATCCACATTCGCAGCGGGCTGGCAGTGAAAAACGGTATTTGCCTGGCCAATGATGTCGGCATTATCGATGAAGATTATTGCGGGCCGGAAGATGAAGTGAAAATTGCCCTGGTGCGGCTCTACAATCCTGCCGATCCGAAAAAAGAGCAACCTTTTGTAATTGAACGCGGATCGCGAATTGCCCAAATTATTTTCGAAAAAAATGCCCTGCCGGAAATTGAGTGGGAGGAAATGGATACTCCCGATTTCGCCGGGAACACCCGCGGGGGCTTCGGCTCTACCGGGTTGAAATGATTAGTGACGCCAGAAAATAATAAGCCGGGTAAAGCAATGAAATATACACAAGCAGCATATTCGGCTGCGTAAAATCCACTGCAATCCACACCAACAACATTCCCCACAAAACCAGCAAAATTCGACTGATCCTCTGCATTTGCATGGTTTGATTAAGTGAAATATACTTTGAGGGCACAAATGTCAACGCCGCTAACATAATTACGATGAATGCTGCTGCCCACTCCGGCCATTTCAGCCAATACAGATATAGTGCGACCGCATTCCAATACGATGGAAACCCCGTAAAAAAACCATCTTCCGTTTTTGCGGATTCGAAACAAAATCCGTAAGCGGACGCCAGCAGTACGAAGAATAAAACGAGAATCCAATATCCCGGTAGAATATCAAATTGATATATAAACAATACCGGCACAAAAGTGTAATTCAGGTAGTCGGTAATGTCGTCTAATTTACGGCCATCGAACTGCGAAGCCCATTTTTTAACCTCCCAACGGCGAGCGAAAATTCCATCGGTTCCATCAACAATCATAGCAATCACAGCATAAAAAAACGCCCACTGCGGTTGATCCCGAATAATTTCGATAACAGCCAACAGGGCAAAAAGTAACCCGCTGGCAGTGTAAAGATGAACGCTCCAGGCACGCAATTGGTAAAACCGGTTGTTTGATTTGGAAATATCGGAAGGTGGCATGAAAATGTGCTTTCTCGATTAGACATTGTTTGTCGTTCAGCCTTTAGACCGTATAAACTGATCACGCTAAAGCATGAACTACGAACTTAACTACGAGCGGTTTGCTTGAGCGAGGTGCTCTTTCCCTTTTTCTGCTTCGCCGCGATCAAGCAAAAATTTTCCATAATAATAATGCGGCAATTCATTTTCCGGTTCGAGATCGATGGCTTTTTTGAAATTCGCTTCGGCTTCAGCATCTTCATTCATGTCATTTGCTAAAAAACAAGCGAGGGCAATAAAAGCGCAGGTGTTCGGCTCAAGCTGTTCAGCGGCAAATCGAAACTGCTGCTCGGCATCTTTTTTCTTTCCCAGGAGTTTGTAGGTAAATCCAAGCAGCAAGTGATTTTCCGTATCGGCGATATTTTTCACCAATGCTTCTTCCAAAAGCTCTTTTGCTAATTTGAACCCGGTATACCCGTATTGCCACATCACAATTGCTAATTGAGAAACTGCTGCCGGAAAATTACCGCTAAGGTCGATAGCACGTCGAAGATATTTAATAGCACGATCATAATCCCCATGCGCTTTATACCATTTGCCGAGGTTAAAATGGGCTTCGTAATTATCAGGGTCAATTTCCAACGCTTTTTGGTAACATAATTTTGCTTCGCTGCTGCGGCCTAATTCTTCTAACAGCGATCCCAGGAAAACATTGGTCTCCGAGCGAGGCTTTGCCTCCAGCGCTTCGCGGTAGAAACGTTCTGCCAGCGCCTTGCGACCGGCGGCCTGGTGGATTAACCCGGTTAAACAGCTCGACAGCGCCATCATTCGCCGGGATTTATTTTTGAGTGCCAAATTCCGCATTTTTTTGGCTGCCTCAAGCGCCTCTTTAAACGCACCTTTGGAAAATAATAGCCAGCTTAAAACACCCCAGGTCCCCAGGTTCTGTTGGTTAGAAAGCGCTTCCCGGTAATATTTTTCGGCGGCAGCAAGATCCCCTTTTCCTTCCGCTTGCTGCGCTTTCTGATACAGCAAATTCAGGTTTACAGCTTTTTTTCTGGCCATCAATGCTTACCTTTCAAATTGGTTATGAATTGTATTCCATCTCGCCTTCAGAATCTTGCGATGTTGCGGCACCCCGGAAAATAAATCCAAAAAAACTCCCGCAAAGTCCGCCGACAATGTGAGCGAATTCAGAGATGTTATTGCTTTCCAGCGTTTTGAAAATCTCCTGCCCCAGGAATAGCACCACAATAATAAAAAAGGTTAGCGGAATGTAACCGGATTCCACGTTGGTGAACGAGCCGAGGATAATCATCATAAATGCAATGCCGCTGGCCCCCAACAGCGGATGCGGAAAAAAGAAAATGTTTAACAACCCGGTAATTAAAACGGTTATTAACGTCATTATTAACAGGTATTTACCACCATATTTTTCTTCTAAAATCGGGCCGATCAATAGGATCAATGTCAGGTTAGAAGTCAGGTGAACAAAATCAGCGTGACCGATACTGTGGGAAAAGAGGCGGAAATAAAAAAACGGATTGATAAAAGCACTACCGCCATAATGTGCCAGTGGAAGCAGGGTGAAAAATTGCCGGATGGTCTGCCCGTAGGTTAACAAATCAACCACCATCACGATAACACAAATAAAGGTAAATGTTAAAATAAATGGTGAATTATATTTTACTCTCATATCAATTTTTCCTGGAAAAAGTTAGTCGAATTTCCGTAGCGAGCTTAAAAACAAGCCGATGCCGCCAATAAATAATCCCAGTATCATCAGGAGTTCGAATGCCGACATGGCGCGTAATCGAAAATGAATATTGGCAATTACCCCAAAGCCTAACATAATTAGCGAGGCAATTACCAATATCCAGCCCAGTGGATTCTTCGAATTGTAAAAAACGAACCCGATGCCGAAAATAAACGGTATCAACACCAGGCCGCTGGTGAGCCGAAATCCGCCAAATTGATATAGTGCCGTTCCCATTCCAAAGGTATTGGTAACATGGATTGCATCCAACAGTAAATAACCGCCGGCAACAATCATCACCAACCCGATAAAAAAACGGCCAATACCGCCACTGGTTCCACCTGCGCCTTCAAATGCCATATTCGCCCTTTCCGAAAAAGATTCTTTTTTGTAAACTTAAAACCGGCTGCCGTCGTAAAAATGAGACTTTTCTAAAATTGGCTGCGATTTTATCATGCGCAAATATAATATACAATTTACGGTATATTCAAAATTAAACTTAAATACATTATAAGGAGAAACGAATGCGACAAATTTTGTTGTGCTTGTGCAGTTTGATGCTGATTACGGGCAATGTTTTTTCGGAGCCGCCAGCGGATGGATTTTTTCCATATCAATATGAAAAAATGACCCTGGATAACGGCCTGACCGCGTTGCTGATTCCCATTAAAGGCAGCGGATTAATGTCCTATTATACCATTGTCCGCACCGGCAGCCGCGATGAAGTGGAACCGGGCAAAAGCGGCTTCGCCCATTTTTTCGAACACATGATGTTCCGCGGCACGGAAAAATATCCCGCCAGCGTTTATGAACATACCTTAACAGAAATGGGCGCTAATCATAACGCCTATACCACGGATGATTATACCTGCTACTACATGACCTTCCCCGGAAACCGCCTGGAAACCGCGGTGGATATGGAAAGCGACCGCTTCCAAAACCTCTCCTATGCCGAAGGCCCCTTCCGCACCGAGGCCGGTGCCGTGTATGGCGAATACCGCAAAAATCGTGTCAATCCCTGGGTAGTTGCCCACGAAGAAATCTCCAATCTCGCGTTTGAAACTCATACCTACAAACACACTACAATGGGATTTGAAGCGGATATTAAAGAAATGCCCAACGCCTATGAATACAGCAAAAGCTTCTTCCAGCGATTCTATCGCCCGGAAAATTCGGTCTTAATGTTTACCGGTGATTTTGATGTTGAGCAAGCCAAAACCCTTATTCGCAAACATTATGGAAACTGGCAGAAAGGCTATGTTGCCCCTAAAGTTAACCCGGAGCCACCGCAAACGAAAGAACGCTCGAAGGAGGTAATTTACGAAGGGAAAACCCTGCCGATTATTTGGATTGCCTACAAAAGCGCAGGATTTGATCCTAACAATAAAATGATTGCTGCGGCATCTTTATTGGGCGGCCTGGCGTTTGGAGAAAATAGCGATCTTTACAAAAAGTTAGTGATCCGCGAACAAAAAGTGCAATTTATATCGGAGGGCTTTGGGTTCACCCGCGATCCGAAATTTTATTCCATTTATACAATGGTAAAAGATGAAGCGAACATCGATTACGTAAAGGCCGAGATTGATAAAACCATCGAAACATTTCAAACTGAATTGATCCCGGAAACCGAGTTAGCCAAAATCAAATCGCGCAATCGTTACGGTTTCCTGATGGCGTTGGATACGCCCAATAATGTCGCCTCCAACCTGGCGCGAATTATCGCCCTGGCCGGCGGGGAGGGGATTGAGGCCAATAATCAATTGTATGCTAATTATGATAAAGTTACCCCGGAAGACATTCGCCTTGCCGCCAAAACTTATTTGCAAAAAGAACGCCGCACGATTATTACTGTGAAGGGAGATCGATAATGAAAAAATTAATTTTAATGATAGTCGCGCTGTTTGCGCTTGCTAATTTTGGCTATTCCCAGCAACTTGATGCTGACAAAATTGTAAAAATGCCGGTAGCGGAAGATCCCACCATCGCATTTCGAATTCTTTTGAATGTTGGCTCGCAAAACGACCCTCCCGGAAAAGAGGGCCTGGCAGCGCTTACTGCCAGTTTGCTAACCGAGGGCGCAACGCAGCATCATTCCTACGAAGAAATTTTGGAATTGCTCTACCCGGTTGCTTCTTCAATTTCCAGCCAGGTGGATAAAGAAGTAACCGTTATTTACGGCCGCACCCACAGAGATAATTTGGGTACCTATTACAATTTATTAAAAGAAGTGCTGCTGCAACCGGCATTTACCGAAGCGGATTTCCAGCGTGTCAAAACCAATACGCTGAACTACGTGCAAAAATCTCTGCGCTACTCCCAGGATGAAGAATTGGGCAAAGAAGTGCTCTACGAATTCATTTTTGCCGGAACATCCTACCGGCATAATGAAGAAGGCCATGTTGCCGGTTTAAATTCGATTACGCTGGAAGATGTCAAAACCTTTTACCAAATCTTTTACACTCAAAGCAACTTGACGGTTGGCCTGGGCGGCAGTTTTGAAAAAGCGCTGGTTGAAAAAGTTCAAGATGATTTTAGCGAGCTACCGAAAGGTAAGCCTGGTAACATTGCTCCTCCACAGCCAAATCCGATCGATGGTTTCGAAATCAGAATTGTGGAAAAAGATGCCAATGCTACCGCCATCAGCTTTGGTTTTCCGATTGATGTGCAGCGCGGCAGCCGGGAGTTTTACGCACTGGCAATTGTGACATCCTGGTTAGGCGAGCATCGGAATTCCAGTTCGCACCTGTTCCAGGTTATTCGCGGGAAACGCGGGTTAAATTATGGTGATTATGCCTATATCGAACATTTTCCGCTGGGATATGCCCGCAGCTTTCCGCCGCCCAATGTGCCGCGTCGCCAGCAAATTTTCCAGGTATGGATTCGCCCGGTGCCCAACGAAGCGCGGGTGTTTGCCTTTCGTGCAGCGCTGCGAGAGCTTCAGAATTTGGTGGATAACGGTATGTCGAAAGAAACGTTTGAGCTTACCCGCAAGTTCTTAAAAAACTATACGTTAAACTATGCCCCGACAACGACTTCTCAGTTGGGTTATGCGTTAGACGACCGTTTCTACAATATCGACGGTCATCACTGGAAAATTTTCCGCAAACTGCTGGATGAAATCACCCTGGAAGAAGTGAACACCGCGATCAAAAAACATTTTCAGTACAAAAATATCAAAGCGGTATTTATTACCAACGAGGCGGAAGCATTAAAAGAAGCGCTGGTAAGCAATGCCCCTAGCCCTATCACCTACGAATCGGAAAAACCAGCTGCGATTTTGGAAGAGGATAAGGAAATCTCCACTTATCCCCTCACCGTAAAGCCGGAAAATGTAACGATTATAACGGTGGATGAGGTGTTTGAAGGAGAGATGGGGTCGTGAGGGTGAGGTGATTCTTTAGCCATAGATATGCACGGATCATCACGAATTTTTTATTAGTTTTATCAGTGCCCATCAGTGTAAATCTGTGGCAAAGTTAAACTGTTTAAAGCTGGATTCTCAGTTCCGAAAATGCTGCTAAAAATTGTTTCTCCAATTGAGCTTTCCGATCATCCGGTAAAAATGAAGCCCGAAGCGCATTGAGAACAAGCTGTTGCAACACATCCTCATTGTATCCAAATGTTTCGGCAATGGCGATATATTCATCCGTCAGCGTGGTGTTAAACATTGGCGGATCGTCGGAGTTGATGGTGATATACAATCCTTCTTCCAGCAATTTCGGAAGGGAGTGATTGGGAAGTGAATCAAATACCTTTAAACAAATGTTACTGGTAGGGCACACTTCCAGGGGGATTTGGCGGGTGCGTAATTCTGCTGCCAAATCCGGGTCTTCCAAACAGCGCACGCCGTGGCCGATTCGCACTGCATGTAGCGAGCGGAGCGCTCCCCAAATGCTTTCCGGACCCACGGTTTCCCCGGCGTGGGGAGCGCAGGGCAACCCGGCGGCATGGGCGCGGTCGAACGCCGCTTTAAATTTTTCCGGTGGATGGCCGACTTCCGGGCCGCCGAGGCCGAAGGCGGTAACGCCATTTCCCATGCCGCTAATCGCCCAATCCGCCGATAGGATCGCTCCCTCCGGATCAAACTCACGGGGATAATCGACGGTTAGCGACATGGTGATACCAAGCTCCGCTTCCGCCCACTTTCGGGCGCGATTAATGGTCGCCAATTGCTCGGTAAAGGGAAGGTTATGATTTTTATACTGCGTGTAAGCAGTGTAGGTAACTTCACTATGAACAATATGTTGCGCTGCCTGCCCGGCTAAAAATTCGCGAGTAATCAATTCAATATCATCCGGTGAACGGAGGCATTTTGCAGAGGTGAAATATATTTCCGCAAAGTGCGGAAAATCGGTAAAGGTATACCACTCCTGCAATTCCTCCACCGTGTTCGCCGGTAACTCGACATTGTTGCGTTTCGCCAACGCTAACAGCGTCTCCGGGCGAATGGAACCTTCCAAATGGACGTGCAGCTCGACTTTCGGCATTTCTTGAATAAAGGTTTTTAGGGACATAGGTGCTCCTGTTTATGGCTGTTATTATTAATATTATGCTTCTTCATCATGTGGCCTGTAAAACCCTTACAGGGTTTCTAACAACCTGATTTTTCTTATCCCAGGGTTCGCCTGCGCCGAACCCTGGGCTTTAGTCTTTAACCGCTTTCGCGGTATTACATCGAATGCTACACTCCTACGGAAAACGGGATTGAGCTACAAACAAAATACCAGCAACTTTAACAAACCATTGACAATGACCTTTCACCACAGTTATAATTTTATTTTTTTGTGATTAAAACTCAAAATGTTTTATAATTTCTACCTTCAATTAAACACGCAATGCCGAACCGAAAACCAGGTCACAAAAAAATATGAAGTTTGTCTTTATTGTCAATCCCAGTCCCGCTATTAATCGCAATCCCACTCGGATTATGGAATGGATCAACGAAATTTGGAGTGCAACCGGCATTGATTACGAAATTATGCAAACTACAAAAAGCGGTGATGGAACGCCACTCGCTCGCCGGGCAGTAGAAAATGGTGCGACAGTGGTGGTTGCCGTGGGCGGCGACGGTACGATTAATGAAGTTGCGCAAGGCATTATCAACACCGATACTGCGTTGGGAATTGTCCCCGCCGGTTCCGGGAACGGCTTTGCGCGCAATCTTAGAATTCCGCTGAAGCCGCGAGATGCTATCGAGGCGCTTAAATCGCTGAAATTCCGCCAGCTTGATGCCGGCAAAATCAACAATCATTACTTTTTTAATGTTGCCGGTGCTGCCTTCGATGCTGATGTCACCCACCGATTTGCCCGCACTACCATGCGCGGCCCCTTGCCCTATTTTTATGCCGCGATCCGGGAGTATTTTCAATACACCCCCAGGCGTGTGGTGCTGGAATTTGATGATAAAAAAATTCGTCGTGCGCCCCTGCTGTTAAGTTTTGCCAATTTGCCGGAGTTCGGCAACAACGCTATGATTGCGCCCAATGCTCGCCCCGACGACGGTTTGATGGATCTTTGCATCCTAAGTCCCATTCGGGAGTTTGGCAAAGCGGTAAAACAAGTGCCCCGCCTCTTCGACGGCACCATCGATGAAATGCCGGAAATGGAGATTTATCAAACCCGGAAAGTCATTGTAAAACGATACAGCGACGGCCCCATCCACACCGATGGCGAGGCGTTGATGGAAAAAGCGATTTTGGAAGTGGAAATGTTACCGGGAGTTTTGAAGTTAGCGGTAGGCGAAAAAGTAATATAATGCTCAAGTGTTCGCGTTAAGTTATTTGAACACTTGAACAGTTAAACACTTGAAAACTATAGAAACGAATACGTCAAACCAATCGAAAGCACTTCTTTTAGCTGGCGTTTTCTATCAATATCGCGATCGTAAAGCAGTTCGAAGGTGAAGGTGAAAGCGATATATTTGGTTACCTTCGTACTGAGGTGATTATCCCAACGCACATCCACCTCGTTGAGTGCTGCCAGATTGGAGAAAAACTCCAACTTGGATTTTAAAACGGTATTTTCATTCAATTCCTTTTTAAAATCGTTTAACCATTCCACCCCAATTTCCGAACGTATTTTTTGGATTCCGTCTTTTTCGGGATCGTCTGTATATCGCAGCGCCAAGGTATCGTCCGTGGTGACGGTTTGTTTTAAGGAGGCTCCGACCCGGGTGCGGAATTCTTTTACCGGTTCGTAACCGATCCCGGCACTCTCGGTAAAATAGCCAGGGTTCATAAATTTCGAGATTTCTAACTTGGGATCGGTTGAAAAATCAAATCCACTGGTGTATTGCGTTTCCCCGGTTACCCGAATATAGGGGTTTACATGAAGTTGCGCTTTATAATTAAGAGTAGACTCTATCCGAATTTGATCGGCGGATTTTTTCGATTCATCATCGCCGATTTTAGAGCGGCCATAGGATGTTTTGAATACATTCTCCCATTTCGTCTTCGGTTGATTGTTGACGAAATTGCCCAGGATATCAAGCTGCCAATTCCAATTGTTTTCACCGCCTTGCTGCCAGTTATCAAATTGAGTTTGTGAAAAGCCGAGGTTGCTAACCAGGTTTTTATCCCATCCGAATTTTTCTTTTTTTTCCTCTTGAGAAAATACTGATACCTGAACAACCAGTAATGGTGCCAGGAATAACATAAAACATTGTCGGAACTTCATAATAATCCTCTTGGTTCTTGTTTGTATAAATAGCCATAAAAAAGCGACGACATCAAAAATTAGTTTGAACAATCAAACTGAATATGATGTCGTCGCGAAAGGCTCTCAACTTTAACGGTTAATTCCTCAGATGAAAATTACTTATTGTTACGAAACCTGGTGCATGTGTACATCCTGCTGCGGGTAAGGAATCGATAACCCTTCGGCGTCGAAGGTCAGTTTCACCTTTTCGTGCATATCAAAATAGATGCCCCAATAATCGGCAGCGTTGCACCAAACGCGAACTTTGAAATTGACAGAGCTGTCGGCAAGCTCGCCAACCACCACCTGCGGTGCCGGGTCTTTGGAAATACGCTCATCTTCTTCGATCAGGCGGTTTAATACGGATTTTGCCTTTGCAATATCGTCTTCATAGCCAATGCCAAATACCATATCCACCCGGCGAGTTGGCTCGGTAGAATAGTTGGTTAAACTGCTATTGGATAATGGGCCGTTGGGAATGATGATCGTTTTGTTATCCGGCGTTTTCATAATGGTCGTAAATATTTGAATTTCATCGACTTTGCCGGTGTAGCCGGCCGCTTCTACGACATCGCCGACTTTAAACGGTTTGAAAAGTAAAATCAACACACCGCCGGCAAAATTGGCTAATGTGCCCTGCAATGCTAAACCGACTGCCAGACCAGCAGCCCCGATAACGGCAATAAACGATGTTGTTTCGATACCGATCATTGATATGACGCTGATAATTAACATCACCTTTAAACCGATACTAATCAGGCTTCGTAAAAATTTTCGTAAAGAAACGTCTAAGTCTCCTCTTCCCATTGCCCGGTCAACGCCTTTTACAATCATTCGGATAATCCAAAGGCCGACAAGTAAAACAAGAATGGCAATCAGTAAATTAGGGCCATACTTGAAAACCAAAGCCATGGCAGCTTCGCTGTAATTTTGCATTTCACCCATTGGGGTTTCCTCCTAAACTAATGTGTGTAATGGATTTATATTTAAAAAATATTAGTGCCGATAGTAAGTCTCAACAGAGTTGCGTTTAGCCGGGTCGTTAATGAGGGGGCAATAATAGAAAATGAAAAGATTTATCGCAAACGGTTTTATTTTTTTGAGTAAAAAATTGCACAGATGAGAGAGATAGAGAGACGAATAGGGTTTGGTATGCAATGCAATGCAATTTAAAAATTGGGGATGAGTTGTAATTGATTATCATTTGCTGGCGGAGTATATTAAAACCGAAAGAATAATCCAGGCAATTTGCTTATCTTTTTTACCTTTATGCTGTTGGATGTTGATGAAAAACCCCGATAATTTAATTGAGAATGAACAGAAATTGTTGCAACGGATTGCCCGGGGAGAAAAAACAGCCGAACAGGAACTGTTGAAGCGGCATGCCATTGTCGAAAAAATCGAAATGATGGTCTACACCCGCCTGAATGCCCCGAAAGAAGATAAAGATGACCTGGTCGGGAAAATCCTGTTGAATGTAATCCTAAATTTAAGAAATGGCCGTTATAATCCTCAAAAAGGGGATTTAAATAGTTATATTTGGGGAATTGCACGAAATAAGATAAAAGATTACCTGGAAAAAAGCAAACACCTTCGCCATCAAACATCAATTGAAAATATCCAACTATTTACAGAAGCAGATTATCAAAACCTGGAAATAAAGGAACTTCGGCGAGAGCTTAGAAAACTCATCAACCAGTTGGATTGGAAATACCAGGAAGTGCTGCTCTTAAAATTTTACCAGGAATTATCGACGGATGAAATTGCCGAACTGCTGGAGATTTCCAGGGCGCAAGTGTATAACCGCTTCCATTACGCCTTAAAACTTTTGCAGGAATCGTATGAAATTTTCAAAAAAAATCAAAATAAATGAAATTCTTAAGAAGATAAATACGGGTGAAGTTGTTTATGCAATATAAACCTCCCGGAGGTTCAAAAATGGCGTTTTTATTACGCTTTATGATATTTGAGCCTTTATGCTGGCTGCAAGTTTAACTTAAAGCCTCCGGAAGGTTTGCAAATACAGGCGATGATTATGAAAAACAACAATAACAAAACGGTTCATTTTTCCGAATGCCCCAGGGATAAAGAACATTGGTTCGATCAATATCTTTCGAATAAGCTTTCTTCCGGTGAAATGGATGCCTTTGAGCAACACTATTTTAATTGTGATAGTTGCTTTAAAGAATTAAACCTCAGACGGCAAGTGAAGGGCTTCTTTCAAGAAGAAGCGTCTTCGATGTTTCCCGAGTATATTGAGAATCTTCGGCAAAAACAGAAAAACAGCATTGATTTAACCGCCGAAAATTCCAGCCCGGGTAAAAAGCGAATTAATAGAAAATGGTTTTATACTGCCGCGGCAATATTTGCTCTTTTTTTTCTCCTGACAATTCCCAGTGAGTTAAACGATCAAAATCCAATTAACAATATAAATTCTGTACCGCCAATAGAATCTCATCAAGAAAATTACGCAGCCAATTTTAAGCCTTCCCCGTACCTGGAAGGAAGGGTTAACGACCGCTATCGCAATTCTTATAATATTTCCGTTTCTTCGCCGGCAAATAGCGAAAAAGTTAAGGGTGTTATTCACTTCAATTGGAAAATTGATAAAAATGGGAAAGGTTATAAAGAGGCGCTAACGTTGATTATTTTAAATAACTTGGAAGAAAACCTCTTCGATTTTCAAGTCAGTGAAAGCCAGTTTACTTTCGAAGAACCGCTCTCTCCCGGTTTGTATTATTGGTTGCTTGAGACCAACAATGAGACGATCTACGTTGGAAAGTTTATCGTCGATAATTAGCTTTGCTTATTGGTAAATGGGGGCCGGATGGGTCAAAAATATTTTTTGTGCTACAATCGAGCGAATCTAATAACCTATATAGCTCTTTTTTAAATCACTATAAATCAATATATTACAGCCTTTTTTGTAATTTCCTGTTCATCTTGTTAATCCAGTCAAAAAAAGAAGTAATTTGAGCAAACCAGGCACAGTAAAATATTGTTCGATTGGCGGTGTAGAAGGCATTGGCGCTTCCGCTCATTATTTGCAGTTTGATCGCTGGGGCCTTATTCTCGACACCGGCTACGACCCGCACCACTCCGGCCACGAGGCGCTTCCCGCTTATCAACTACTGCAAAACAAACCGGTCGATGCGCTAATCGTAACTCACGCGCATCTCGACCATATCGGCAGCTTGCCGGTAGCCATTCAGCAGTTTCCGCACGCCCGGGTGTATATGACGCCGGCAACGGTGGAATTGACCGACCAGCTTCTTTATCACTATTTAAAAGTGCAGCGCAAAAAAGAAGGCAGTGATTTTACGCCGCTATATACAGAAGAATATTTGGACGCCATCCGCTATTTATACCAAAGTTTCGATTACGAATTTCCCTTTCCCCTGCACAGCCTAAAAGACAGCGGGCTGCAATTTACCTTTTACGATGCCGGGCATATTCTCGGCTCCGCCGGAGTTTTAATCGAGTGGCAGGGCAAACGTATTTTTTACACCGGCAATACCCGGAAATCCGCCCAATTTATTTTAAAGGGCGCGCGCTACCCGCAGCCGCCAATCGATTTGCTGATTACCGAATCCACTTACGGCGCAAATGCCGCGGCGGAATCGATTAATCGAAATTCGGAGATGAAACGCTTTGCGGAAAAGATAAGCGAACGGCTGCGTTTGGGTGGCATTGTGCTGCTGCCGGTGTTTGCCCTCGGAAGAACCCAGGAGATGATTGCCCTGATCCATCACCTGCGGGTCAAAAGCCGTATCCCGGTCGCCCCGATTTATGTAACCGGCTACGGTTTAAAAATCAACCAAACCTACGACCGCCTGCTCCACAAAACCTACCCGGATTTTGATATGGCCAAACTGAATGCCATGACGTTTGATCGCTGGCGTCGCGGGCAAAAACTAAAAGGGCCTGCCGTTCTGTTAGCCACTTCCGGGATGATGTTGCCGGGAACCGCCTCCTTCGACTTCGCTAAAGAATTAGCGGAAACCTCCCGCAATGCCATCTACTTTGTCGGATACGCCGATCCCGAAACACCCGGCGGCCTTTTTCGCGAACAAAAGTATGATGCACTAAAATCACTTTTCGGAGTCGATGAAATCAACTGCCAAATAGAGTTGTTTCAATTCTCCGCCCATTCCCATCGCCGGGAGCTGCTTGCGATGATTAAACAATTACGCCCGCGCAACGTTATCTTTACCCACGGTGATAGTGCGGCATTAAATTGGATGGCGAAAAATACCCGGCACATCCTGCCAAAGACTTCTACGCTGATTCCTGAAAAAGAAGGGTGGTATGAATTTTAGACATCTTATAAAACCAGATCGATAATTTGTTGTCGGCCATGGAGTAGTGGAGTGATGGATTTTTAGAGTAATGAAATTCCCCAATACTCTAACCCTCTATTACTCTATTTTTTATCGTTGAACGGGGGATTGAACGTCAAAGGCATTGTTTATTTTCGCCAAATCGGTTAAGTTTTGCCGGGTGTGAGGGGGGCAGCACAAATTGCACGATTACAAACTTGTAAACTTGACAGAGGGGCATGGATATGAAAAAATTGTTATACGCATTGCTCGGGCTAATTCTGCTGGTTGGGTTGATTGTTGCTGGCGGAATAATGTATCTAAAAAACGCTTTCCCGGTGGACATTGCCGTGGAAGATGTTACCGTTGAAGCAACGCCGGAAAGGCTGGAACGGGGAGCGTATTTGGTGAATCATGTAACGGTTTGCCTGGATTGCCATTCCTCGAAAAATTATGAATATTTTTCCGCCCCTATTATTCCCGGCACGGAAGGAAAAGGCGGCGATGTATTCCCTGGTGTCCCGGGAGCGCTTTATACAACAAATATTACACCGGCAGCCTTGCGCGATTGGAGTGATGGCGAAGTTATGCGTGCAATTACCTGCGGCCTGGATAAAGATAATCAACCGCTGGCGCCTATGATGCCTTTTTCGGAATACCGCTACCTGGCAAAAGAAGATGTCTATGCCATTGTCGCCTATCTTAGAACGCTCAAGCCTATTAAGAATAGTTCTCCCATTCCGGAGCCGCAGATTAATTTTCCGGTGAGCTTAATATTTCGTACTATTCCGGGAGCAGCTGATCCCCAGCCGTTGCCCGATTCTTCCGACACCATCGCCAGTGGTAAGTATTATGCCCGCGTTGCCGGCTGTATGTTTTGCCATACGCCCGCCGAAAAAGGAGAACCGGTTCCGGGAATGACGTTTGCCGGGGGGTTTGAGTTTAACGATCCCCAATTTGGCACTGTTCGCTCGGCAAACATTACCCCGGATGCGGAAACCGGTATCGGAAGCTGGACAAAAGAAGCGTTTATTGGCAAATTTAAAACCTATGCCGATTCCACCGGCCGCCGCATTCCGGTTGCAAAAGGGGAATTGCAAACTGTTATGCCCTGGACAATGTATGCGAATATGACAGAAGCAGATCTCGGCGCAATTTACGAGTATTTGCGCACCGTAGCGCCGGTTCGCAACCAGGTTGAGAAATTTACACCGGCGAAATAACCGAACCGGGGAGCCGGTGAAACGGAGAATCGGAGATTTGGCACGAGATAGTTTTTTCTCCGGTTCTCCGACTCTCGCTGTCTCCGATTCTTTCATACTCGTCTTCGAAATTTGGAAGGCTTGCATGAACCGGAAACTGCTTAAGGATGAAGAGAATCTTAACTCCCAATACTAATTTTGTTTCCTTCGGTGCTCAACATTGGGCGATGCTGCTGACGATTGTGCTGTTTTCAATTCTACTTCCCTTTTTCGCCATTCATTTTTTGGATCAGGCACAGCAATTGTATTTAGTGCGGGCAATCAGTATCATCCTTGCTTTAACGGTGGTTCTTTGGATTGCCATCCGCATTAAATTAGGCGAGTTCGATAAAACTACGGATTTACCGCTGGATTTCTGCAACCTCTCCGCCCTGCTAATGCCGATGTTAATGTGGCATCCCACCCTGGCAATTCATGAGATTCTCTTCTTCTGGATTCTCACCGGCACCTTTTTAGCGAGCGTGACGCCCTATTTACAAAACGGCTTCCCCCATTTTACATTTCTGAAATACTGGATTGTGCACGGTGGGTTGGTCGTGTTAACAATTTATCACACGGCGGTGTTCGATCTCCAACCGGAATGGATGAGTGTTCTGCGGTCTTTTGCCTGGCTCAACGTCTATACACTCGTAATGTGGATTGCCAATAAACTGGTTGGTTCTAATTATTTTTACCTGTTGGGTAAACCGCCAGCGCCAACACTATTGGATTATTTCGGCCCCTGGCCCTGGTACCTGCTGGTTTGCTGGGGGCTTGCTTTGATTTTTTTTACGCTGATATATATCGCTTTATCTGTGATAAAATCAACTTTTTGAAGTAATTAAATGAGAAAGGCTACCAGATTCCTTACATCTTTTTTAACCAAACGCCCGGCACAGAAGATGAAATGGTTTCCGTGCCGGGCGTTTTAGCGTTACGTATGGGGTTTTTTTACACCTAAGAAATATGCTCCCTATTTGAGTAGCAGCATCTTCTTTACTTCTACATAATTTCCTGCTTGTAATCTGTATAAATAGACGCCGCTGGCTGCCTTCCTGCCAAATTTATCCGTTGCATCCCATTGCACAGAATACACGCCGGCTTCGCGATTTTCACTCACCAGCGTCTTCACCAATTGTCCAATGGTATCATAAATCTTCAATTCCACAAATCCGAAATCTGAAATCGCAAATCCGATATTAGTAGTGGGATTAAACGGGTTGGGATAATTCTGCTCCAATGCGTAGGTTTGTGGCAACTGCGTTTGCGGGCTATCGTTAGCACGCAGGCGCAGGGTTTTGATATTTTTATCGCTGATTTCGATGGCCTGCCCTTTGCGCAACTCGTAAGTGGCGACGATCTCATCGTCATGCAATGCTTCTAAAACGTATTCACCGTCTTGCGGGAGGTTGGCGGCGGTAATCGTAACCGGGTAGTTTTCGCCATAGAGGTTGATAATGCCTTCACCATATTCATTTAACAAGTTGTCATCACTAAAACGAGCGTCAAAGACTTGATTCTCGATAACCGGGGGAAGCTCGAACCAGGTTTTTTGGCTGGCGTTTTTCAACGGCACATCAAAGTAAAGCTCTTGCCAATACCCCAGGGCATCGGCGATGTGGAGGCTTTTTTCTGCTGATATTTCCGGGCGCGGGGGAAGTTGTTTGGGAAGGCCGGTGCCTTCGCCACTAAAGTTGATAATGATCGGAGAATTAGGGCCATTCGTTTCAATTACCAGGGAGCCACTTTCCGGGCCATTGTTAATGGGGGTAAACTTAAACTGGAAGGGAGCTTTTGCCCCAACCGGTGCCGGCCCCATGGGAAAAGCGCCGGGCGGGGGTAATTGTGGAATGATGCCAAACTCACCTTCCGCGTTGTTATTAAACGTCATAGAAAATATCGTCATAGGCTCGGGGCCGGTGTTCTCTGCTATAATGCTCAAATTGCCCGTATTTCCTACCGCCACCTGGCCGAGGTTGGCTGGATTAGGAGATATGCTCATAACCGCTTGTGGTCTCGGTGACGAAACAGCAATTGCAGCGCCATATTCTACTATATACTGCGGAACAACAGTTTCGATATTACTGCCATCGAGGTTCGCACGACGGTATTCGTAATTATTAATATCTCCGTAGTAGATTTTCTCGTTCGGTAAATCCAGTGCAATAGAAGTGATATAATCGTAGCCAATATCCCCGGCAATGATGATTTCATCATTATTGCCATCAAGGTCTGCACAGTGAATGCCGCTGCCATTATCCGAATCAAAATAGTATAATTTGTTGTTAGGAACATCCAGGGCAATGGGGGCGCCGTAGTATGCGGCATTGGAAACCAGTATTTCAATATTGCTGCCATCGAGGTTAGCACGGCGGATATCATTGTTATTGGTATCTCCATAATAGAGTTTGTTATTCACTAAATCCAATGCTAGGCCACTGCCATTTCTGCCGGCATTATCCGAAATAATCACTTCCTGGTTATCGCCGTTCAAATCAGCGCGGTAAATACCGGTACCATCATATGTATCAACATAGTAGATTGTATTGTTTTGTGGGTCGAGTGCGATAGCAGCGCTGTAATATACGATATCCGCCGGAATAATAATTTCAATGTCGCTGCCGTCAAAATTGGCGCGACGGATATCGCCATTTTCCGTATCGCCGTAGTAGATTTTTTGATTCACCATATCGACGGCTATATTAGTGCCGTAATCGCTACTAACAACATTATTCGGAATGATGTTCACCGCATTGCTGCCGTCCAAACCCGCGTAATAAATACCGGTGCCATCATACACATCGGCATAAAAAATACCCGGCTGGGTAAGCCCGCCATTCACATTTACTCTTACTGCATCCTGGGTTGAACAGCCGTGAGCATCGGTAACAGTAACCGTATAGATCGTAGCCCAATCCGGTGCTGCCATGGGATTGGGGCTGTTGGTGTCGCTTAACCCAAAAGCCGGCGACCAGCTATAACTATAAGGCGCTTCGCCATTGCTAACATTCGCGTTTAATTGGATGGATTGCGGATAATCAACCGTTTGGTCATCGCCGGCATCTACCGTAAACCCACTGGAACCAATCGCATAAGCTGTATTTTCCCGACTGTCGCCCACGATTAATGATTGACCGTCATAAGCAATTGCATCACCAAAAACAGATTCGTGACCGGGAGCTGCCGGGGTCAGTTTGGTAACTTCTCCCCAATTATTTAAACCGCCCTGGTCTTTCGCAAACAGATAAGCCGCGCCATTTGGAGCATGCTCACGAGCGCCAACAAAGACCGTATCGCCATTAAGCGCTAATGACCATCCAAAACGAGCATTGTTAGAGAGATCGCTGGCAAGCAATTTTTTGACGAACCCCCAATTATCAATACCACCTTCATCTTTGGCGTAAAGATAGACAGCGCCGCTTCTACTTGCCTGGTTAATATCACGGCCTACGCCGATAAATGCGAAGTCACTATTTAACACCACCGCATCGCCATATGAACTATTTGTTGCTACACCTTGTGTATCAAGCTGTTTAAACAGGCCCCAGTTGTTCACCCCGCCCTGGTCTTTTTTGAATATATGCGCTGTTGTGTTGCTCGCGAACAAAATCATATCCTGGTGCACGGCTAATTTGTCGTTTATACCAACTGGCAATACGATCTTTTTTACTTCTCCCCAATTATCGTTGCCGTTTTTGTTTTTGTAGAAGATGTAAATACCATCACTACCCTCTACTCTTGAAACAACCGCAATCGTATCGTCTATTGCCACATTTGCACCGAAACGATCTCTATTTGCACCATTTGAGGCGGTTAAACGTTTCAGTTCTCCCCAGTTACCAGGGCCGCCATGGTCTTTTTTAAAGATATAGGCAGAACCCTCTACCTCTTCAAAAAAATGTGGAATCGAATTAATAATGACATAGTCGCCGCTAGATGCAATTGAACTTCCAAATTGAAGACGATTATTGTTCGCATTACTTGGTCTGAGTTCTTTTACGTACTGGCAAATATTCTTCCCGGCAATAGTACGTTTAAAAACATGGGCTGCACCGATTAGATCCGGTGTGGCGGACCCGATAATTACAAAATCCCCGCTAAGGGCCATTGCTTCGCCAAACCTGAAAAAATTCGCCTCATCGGGCGAAACCAGTTTGGTTTGTACTGAAAACTGGGCAAATCCGGGGCTGTTCAAAACTAACGTGGCAATGAATGTTACTATAAATAATAAGTTATAACACCGCGTAACATTATTTAAACCGAGATTCCAAATGGACTTTAACATCGCTTTCATAATATTATCTCCTTGTTTAAAAATTATTCTGGTTAATGATTTAATAGATTTTCCCTGTGATTAAAATGTAACAACCGCTAAAAAAGTAGGGAAAACCAGCAGGTTTCGCTTGACGATTTGGGACGGAAGTTTGATGATTTAGGACATTTGGGGAGAATTTGGAAAAAAATGAGGATGGATTGAAGGGGATTTGTGAGTGAGGCGGGTAAGTAGACAGTAAGCAAATTTAAAGTTGCCTCCGCCTACTTGTCTACTTTGCTACTCTCGCTTCATTGGATATAAAATGGTCAATTGCAATTAGGGCAGGCAGCATTACTTATATTCACTGGGAGAAACACCGAATTGTTTTTTGAAATTACGAGTAAATGTTTCCAGGTTGCTAAACCCGACTTGAAAACAGATTTCGGTAATATTTCCGGCTTGCTGTTTTAAAAGGTCGGCGGCTCGCTGCAACCGCAGGGAGCGTATAAATTGGGCAGCGGGCTGGTCGATAAGCGCTTTCAATTTTCGGTTTAAGTGCCGTACCGTCATCCCGGCCTCTTGTCCAAGCACTTCCGGGCTAAACTGCTCATCGCCGATATGCGTTTCCACAATTTCCACAATTCGTTGCAAAAATGCCTGATCCATCGGCGTAGCGGAAATTTCCGAAGGTGTGATGATGGTAGCGGTGCTAAACTGTTTTCGCAATGTTTTGCGTAACTCGATCAAGTTTTTAATCCGAACTTGCAGTTCTCGGGCACTGAACGGTTTGGTAAGATAATCATCAACGCCGGTTTCCAGGCCCTCGATTTTACTATCCTCCCCGGCTTTGGCAGTTAACATGATGATGGGAATATGGCTGGTTTTTTCGCTATGGCGAATTTTTTTGCTGAATGTGTATCCATCCATCCGTGGCATCATCACGTCTGTGATAATCAAATCCGGCATAATTTCTTCCGCCTGTTTAATTCCCTCTTCACCGTTTTCTGCTTCTTTGATTTGATAATCATCTTCCAAATGCTGGCGAATGTAGGTGCGCATATCGGGGTTGTCTTCTACGATCAGAACAATTTCAGATTTGGGATTTCGGATTTGGGATTTTTCGGTGCTGCTGGCTGCTGGTTGTTGATCCCTGGTGAGTCTGTCTCTTATACACATCTCCG
>CAXHHS010000003.1:0-27732 GCA_964015645.1 uncultured bacterium | reverse complement strand
AAGATAGTACATTTAGCTATAGTTTACAAATACCTTTTTGCAGGGGACTCTATTAAAAATTACAAAAAGGAGTGAAGTTGTTGAACCCCGACGAAGTTTGATCACCTAAAAATATCTCTTGACACATATCTCTATTTGAGATAAATTATTTTATACATATCATTACACGGAAACGGCTGCTGGAATTTAGTGAAATACATCCAAATGCATATGAACCTTTAGATCGTTGGTATCGAGCAGTAAAACGCACTGATTTTGATTCATTCTCAGAGTTACGAAAAATGTTTCCCCATGCTGATCAAGTAGGCAGGCTAACGGTCTTTAATATTGGCGGAAATAAATATAGACTGATCACATACATCGTTTATGAGAAGAAACGGATCTATATCAGAACTATTTTAACTCACAAAGAATATGACAAGGGAAAATGGAAGGAGTAAAATGGAAGTATTAGAGCAAGAATTAACTGAAACCATCAAAGTTTGGCCGACTATATCGAAGATTATATCAACAATTCATACGGAAGCGCATTATAATAAAACAGTCAAATTATTAGATAAACTGATAGATGATGTCAGCAAAGAGGAAGACCCTTTAATTGATTCACTAATTGACACATTGGGAACTCTCATTAAAGATTATGAAGACCGAACAATACCCGAGCCTAAAGGAGATGCAATCGGATGTTTAAAATTTCTTATGGAGGAACACGGGTTAAAACAAAGCGACTTAGAAGAACTCGGTAGTCAGGGGGTTGTGTCTGAAATACTAAATGGAAAAAGAAAACTTAATGTCAGGCAAATCAAAGCATTAAGTAAAAGATTTCATTGTTCCCCTGCCGTTTTCATTGAAGATGATTAACGAAGATAATTTTGTGGTTATTTTCAGTTCAGTTTGTGTGTTTGCCGTTTCGGGTTAGCATCAAACCGCCAGGGATAAAATGTTTATAGTTAAGAATATAGTAAATATCTAAAGAACTCCGTAGGAGTGATATGTTAAAAAAGTGTTCGGTGCCGAATTTGGGGACTAAAAAGCCCCGAAACCGCAACAAACGGGTTGTTGATTTTCCGCATTGGTGCTATTATGGGCGACAAAGATTTTTTAATAAAGGAGGATCAAAATGCCAAGATATGAAAACTATCGCCCATTGCTGGAAAAAACCCTAAACCATGCCATCGCTCACCTGGAGAATCTCGAGAGCGAATCGGTTGTTGCAACCGCATCTTTAACAGAGTTGCGCGAGCGATTGGCATACCCGCTTTCCGATGGCAGGTTGGCGCCGGAAAAAATTATCGAAGACCTGGTGGCCGATACCGCTGGTGGGTTTACCGGAAATGCCGGCGGTCGTTTTTTCGCCTGGGTGATTGGCGGTGTTACACCGGCTTCCCTCGCAGCGGATTGGCTAACATCCACCTGGGATCAGAATGCCGCCCTGTATATTTGCAGCCCGGTGGCGGCAGTGGTGGAAGAAATTTGCGGCGCCTGGTTAAAAGACCTCCTGCGCCTGCCATCCACCGCCAGTTTTGCCCTGGTAACCGGGTGCCAGATGGCCCATGTTACCTGCCTAAATGCCGCCCGCTATTTTCTGTTGCAAAAATTCGATTGGAATGTCGGGCGCAAAGGATTAGCTGGTGCGCCGCAAATTCGGGTTTTAACCAGCCAGCGGCACGGCTCGTTTGAGCGCGCTGTGCGGCTTTTGGGAATCGGCACGGATAATATCATTGGTTTAACCACCGATGAAGGCACCCACTTAAAACCGGAAATCCTCCAAAAAGCGCTGAAAGAACATTCCGGCAGCCCGTTAATTTTATGCCTGCAAGCCGGTGAAATTAATACCGGTGCTTTCGATCCGTTTAAAGAACTAATTCCGCTGGCGCACAAATATAATGCCTGGGTGCATGTGGATGGCGCGTTTGGCCTCTGGGCGGCAGCAAGTCCCCAATATCGCCATTTTCTGGAAGGGGTGGAAGCAGCAGATTCTTGGGCAACGGACGGCCATAAATGGTTGAATGTTCCCTACGATAGCGGCTACGCTTTCGTTGCCCACCCGGACGCCCATCGCAATTCGATGTCGCACCTCGCAAGTTATTTCACTCTCGACAAAGAGGCTCGCGATGAAATGGATTGGAATCCTGAATGGTCGCGGCGGGCGCGAGGGTTTGCTACCTATGCTGCCATCCGCGAGTTAGGGCGAAACGGTATTGCAGATTTGGTGGAGCGAACCTGCCGCCATGCGCACGCGCTGGTTACGCAAATCGGCGCTTTGAATGGCGCGGAAATGATGTGGGAGCCGATAATTAATCAAGGGCTGGTACGCTTTCTCAATCCCAAACCGAACGCCGCGGAAGCCGATCACAATCAATATACTGATCAAGTCATTGCCGAAATCTTAAAAACCGGGGAAGCGTTTTTCGGCGGCACAACCTGGCGTGGTAAACGCTGCATGAGAGTTTCCGTCTGCAATTGGCAGACAAGCGATGCGGATGTGCAGCGCACAGTGGAAGCTATTCGGAAAGTATTGAAAAGAAATTAAATGGAAAGTAGGCAAGTAAGCAGTAAGCAAAAAAATTGCCTGCTCGCCTACTGCTTACTACCCGTTAGGCACGAATTTTATACGCCATCATCACATCGCCGTGGCGCATGTATAAAATGCCATCGTTAATCACCGGGTGCGCCCAGTGCTGGCCGCCGCCTTTATTAATTTGAAAAGTGCTTACAATTTCGAAATCCTTTGGAGTGGCTTTTACCAGGGCGATATTTCCTTTTCTTTCCTCATAGCAGTATAACATACCATCCGCAGTAATGATAGATCCTTTAGAGAACCACTCTTTTTCGTACTGGACTTCACCGGTTTCCCAATCGATGCAAACCCAATTGCCCTTGCTGTTATTGATCCAGTTGGAGCCGTAAAGATATCCATCTACCAATACAACGCCGCCGTGGTGGGTATCTAATGCCGGTTGGCTCCAGGCAAGGCTGACCTCCGTTCCATCAGGGGATAATTTCAGCATCGCACCGGTGTGGTTGTAGCCGCTGGTGATAAAAATATGGCCATCTTTGTAAATTGGGGTGTTGCAATTGATAAACGGTGCCATGGGGTGTGACGGCCCGCCAAGCGAGACATAATCAAATTTCCAAATAATTTCGCCATTGTCCGCGTTTACGCCAAATGCATAGGTGGCGGAAACATTTACGACTACTTTTTTGCCAGCATAATCTATTAAGATTGGCGAGACATAGGCGCTTTTATCTTTTAAACTTTCGGTCATCCAAACCGTTTCGCCGCTGTTTTTATCCAGGGCAACCATGGTTGTTTTCTGGCCGCCAGGGGTATAAATTACTTTGTTGCCAACAATTAGCGGCGACTCCGCGGTACTCCAGGGACCCCAATCCCCCTCAAACTTTTCGTAACCATCGACTGACCACCGCTTCTCCCCGGTTTTGGCGTTTATGCAAACCACCTCGCCGCTGCTGCTAATTAAATAAACGTTATCACCCTCTACTGTGGGCGTGCAGCGGGCTGCCGGATACCCGTTTTCCGCAACGGTTCCGTAAGCGGTTTGCCATTTCTGCTGGCCGGAGTGATCTACTGCTGTCAAATACTCTACCTGGTTTTTTTTACCGGTGACAAATACCAAATCCCCGTTTTGAATTACAGAGCCATACCCATTTCCGATGCCTTCTGTAAACCACAGCAATTGCGGGCCGCCTTCCGGCCATTTCGCTAACAAATTTTTCTCAGCATACACACCATCACGATTTGCTCCCCGCCATTGGGAAATTTCCCGGGCAATGATGCTTGTTGTTAACACAATTAATACCGCCAAAAACAGACTGGTCTTCATAGACAGGCTCCTTTTTTTGTGAATGTATAAAAATTTGCACAAATGTTCTACGATGGAAATTCTAAAATGTTGTATTTCTGTAAGATAACATTCACATTAAAACCCCCTGGAAAATCTTAGCCTTAAAATTCCCGCATCATAATTGTTTGTGTTCTCAATCTTATCGCGGAAAGATAAACAACTAACGTCTAATTGAGCATAGGTATTTTTAAAAATATTCCAGGAGATTAAAAGCTGTAAATCTTGTTTCATGGATTTGAAGTTAGCCAGCCGGTTAATTTGAGTATTGTCGACACTTTCGTCAATTGCGCCAGAAGATCGATTTGGCAAACTTAACCGGTAATTCAATACTGTCGTCAATTTATGAGAAAGCTGGTACCTGGTTCCCAGATTAAAATAATACAACCCTCGTTTCTGTTCGATTTCTAATGGATTTGACCTATCAAAAGGCTCCAGCTCGGAAAAAGAGAACCCACCCCCGAACTTTAACCGAAGCCTTTGTGACAATGTTTGATTCCATTGAACATCACCGGAAATAGTTTTATCAAAAACTCGTTCCCGGGGTATGGAGAATGCCAAACGGAACGTTATGCGAGCAGGATTTTCTTCTCCAAATTTCAATAATCCACCTAAAGCGGGACTCCAGTATTCAATCGTATTCGTAACATCGGGATCGAGAATTCTTCGCTGGTATACTCGCAATCGAAAATTCATATACTGAATCCATGGCAAGGCTGGAAAATAGGCCGATTGAACCCGGAGTATTTTCGTTTCGAATCCTTTTTCCCGACTACTTCCGTTAACGAAGTGGGATAGCAAATTATTTTCCCGAAATTCACCCTGCATCTGCAAATACCAGCGCCGGGAAGCCTGAAAACGATATTGCAGATAATACTGCTGCCGGTCATTTTGCAGAAAGGGATTTCCCAACGAAATATAGCCGGGCCCGATCCATTGGTACAAAAAACGGAAATGGTGGCCACCTAAACGCAGGGAATTGGTAAGTTTCCAGGCAGCGGAAGGAAAGCGAATAATGTCACGAAGCCTTAGAGAAGAAAATAGATCTCTCATTAAGTTGAGAGATGGAACTGTCGTTGCATTCAAAATGATGAGATCATCGATGGCTTTTGAGATTAAAGAATCTCCCAATGAAGAATCCGCATTTTGAGTAAGCGCGCTGAATGCACCTGATAAATGAAAACGAAACCGGTTTTTGAATAAGTTGATTTTACTTTCCAACCCTACTACCAGGTTATCAGAAGCTCGCAGAGGGCGTTGTTCGGTTGACAGCGAATCCGGCAAGGAACCCAAATTGTCTTTTGCTTTTAATAACACCAGGCTCAAGTACGGGTTTCCGAATTTAAATGCCCATAGCCGGCGTTGATAAACGCCTCGTTTAATATCATTTGCCTCGTCAATTTCTACCTCGTTTCGTATTACTCCATACACAGCATGAGCATTAACCGCCCGAGGGCCGATTTGTGCGTTCCCGCCGCGAACTCGAAGCCCATTCAGGATCAAATCCGAATAAACCGGGTACGTATCACCCAAATCCAGGGAAAGAAAATTATTGGTAACTCTAAATTCGAAACGACCCAGGGGTTGCCGGCGCGGGCGATTGTCCGTCGTTAGAAAAAGCCTTTCCGAAAGCTGCCAGGCTCCCAACTCCTGGCTGGCTTCTATTTCTGCAATTGCGGTTCTTTCCGGTTCCAGGCGCAAACTATCTGCTGCATCCGAGTGTTTGTCATAAGTAAAATCTAACCGCCACCGGAGCTCATTCGCTTTCGCAAGTTCCTTCCCCGGATTCGAACTGTTCACTGTTTCAATTTTCTTCGAATTGGTTATAATATAAGTGGTTTTCGCGACCACAGTTTTAGAAGGACTGCTTCGATGTTTGAAAACGAATTCCAGTGTGTAAGTGCCGCTCCTCTTTTTTATCACTGGAATTTTATAGATAAGCAGGTGTTTGAAAATCCGCATATCGCGGCGAATATTGCGATTTTTGTAGAAGAACTCCCATTTCGTAAAATCCTCATTCCTGCTGGAATTGACGATGGTAACAACCATTGTATCCTCTGTTACTACTTGCCCGTTTTTCGGCCAGGTTATTTCAAATTGACCCGCTTCAATTCTCGAAGCGGTAAACATAATGCCAATCAGGCAAAACAGTAAAAAAGAAGATATCCTGAGATTTAAACCATAAAATCGCTTTGGTAAGCGAGTACCCATTATCCCTCCCAAATTTGGCCTGGTTACAATCGGAAGATGATAAACGATCTTCCGATTGACAGCCAGGTTGATAATCAATAAAAATGAAATCGAAGCCAAAACGATTGTAAGCTAATCACAATTCATTTGGCGTTGCTTCGCCTCCAATCCCTCGATTTTCTCCTCGATCATCTTTATTTTGAAATCGTCAAACCGTTTTAGGGTTTCAACATATGCATATTGCTGCAAGGCAACCTGCAGATGATCGATTATTTTTTGTGTCTGAGCACAAGATATTGTTTCATAGTCACTTAGATGTCCTAAGTAAAGCTCGCCCAAATCAATATTAGCGTTGATAAATTCTCTACGATAGGTATCAATATGCGAGTTAAAGAACTCGATAGCGCGTTGGTGGCACCGGATAGCTTCGTCAAAGGCTTTATTGGAATTGCTATAATTGACTTCGCTAAAGCAAGCTATCAGTAGTGTTTTATGGGCTTTGCCAATGATGTACAAAATATCTTTACGGAAAACATTTCCTTTTTCTAAGGTATTCAAAATTGGCTGTCCCTTCTCAATAACCCGGGTATAATCTTTTACAGCATTTCGAAATACTTCCTCACGGGTGCGCGCCAGGTATTTTTTTGTCCAGGCAATATTGTTAAGGAGCAGCAAATATTTAAAGGGATACTGCTGTTGATGAGCGCTTAGAAATTGATAAGCCTGCTCATATTCCGTTAGCGCTAATTGCAGGCTATCTTGCTGCCAGTGTTGATGCAATAATTTATAGATGTACGCCAGGTTGATATGCGTTCGTGCTCGCTGAAGGCCGATTTGTTCCTGGCTGGCAAAGTCCTCATACCAGGCTTTACATTTTTTAAGGTCGCTTTTTGCTTCTGCTAACAGGTTTTTAATCCTCTTTAATGGCGGGCGGGGATTTTGTCTTAATAATGAATCTGCTTCGATTAACCTGGCAGAAGCGGAAAAAAAACGAAATGTCATTTGATTCCGTTTCAAAGACAAATCGTATATTTTCAACGCTTCATCGAACTTTTTATACGCCTTTCGACAATTATCCAAAAGGGATTCTTTATCGGTAGCGCCGGTGAAATAAAGATACCCCCGAAGGAATAATAGCAACGGTTTGACGGGCAGATCTTTAAACTCCGGAATATCCAATTCAATAATTTGATAAAAGAGATTCCGGGGTATATTATGATGAATAGTAGTAAGCTCGTAATAGTTCGGCTTTCCCCAAATCACAAAACCGGCCCCTCTTGCTCGAAATGTATTTTGAACATCTACAGTGTCTTCCAGTGTCATATTTAAAGTCTTAACTGCGATATCTCCTTTAAAAACTCCTTCGCTTACCAGGGTTTTAATTTCCGATTCGAGATCATTAAGCAACGCTTTTTGCGCTTTATCATCCGGCTCTCCCTGCATTCTCGCTACAAAAATACCCAGCTTTGTACCTTTGGGAAAATTCGGGATATGCCAATCCTGGTAATACCAGCAAACTGCCCAGCCAGCCAATAATACCAAATAGGTCGCCATATAAAATTCAGGCCGGGCATAGTTTGCATCTGTAAATAGAATTGTTTTCAGAAATGGCCGTTTTACGGTTCGGCTCGTTTTTCGAAGCTGGCGTTGTTTAATTTTGGCATCCCGCCATAAAATAATAAACAACGTCGTTAATACACCCGGAATCCACCAACGCAACAATTTTACTTCATCGCTGACATTTTGAATGCCCGGCGACCACCACTCTAATTTTGCAATAACGGCAATCACCAGCAACAGGCATAAGACACTCCATTTATCAATCTTGATTTTTGATTTTCTGAGAAAAATTTTAAAAAGTTCTAAAAATGTATCCCACATAGTTGAAAAACTCTTTTTGCTACTTTTTTTTGTCCAAAATGAGCGTGACCGTCTTTTCAGTCCCATCATCACATTCAAATTTAAATTCCAGGTGGCTGCCGTTGGGAACATGGGTGAACTCCGTAATTTGGGGTCGATCCAAATTGAACCCGTAAAACAGCCGCTGACCTTCGCTAACCGGGTATGAGCTAAAACTGCTTTTTGGAGTAAACCGTACGGTTCCCTCCAGCACAATTATCGTAATCCCCTCATCGTCGATTTCTTGAATCCAATGCGTTTGATCGTTTTGGGAAACTCCTAATGGCGTTTCCAGCAAAATCCCTTCATTCGCTTCGATTTCTAACAAACCGAAATCATGCCTGTGAACTTTTCCCGTTTCATCCGTTCGTATGGTTGTGTTATGCCCCATTGTCGCCGTAAATGTCGGGAAAAAGTGGCCGATGACGGCACTGCCTCTATCATCGGAAAAAATTTTTGCTGAAGCCGGTAATGCGGCCTCAATTTTTATCCGGGCACCTTTGACTGGTGTATTGCTAATTCTATTGGTGATCTCTACACTTGGATCAATGCGTAGAAAAATAGCATGGGGGTTTCTCATCAAATGATTTGCCCACAACACTGCTGCATTGATCGATCCCAGGATCAATACCAGGTAAAATAATTGTCGAAAAGGGTTGCTAAATTTCATGTTGCGCCTGCTGCTAACGTTTTAACGAATTACCCGCCGAACGACGAGGTCTTCTGCCTGGATTCTACGAAAAATCTCATAAAGTTCTTCTAACTCAATGCGGCGACCGTTCAGTGTCACTATTGTTTCTCCAGAGCATCCTTGCGTAGCCGCCTGAATATTGCCGGAAATAGCCGGGGGGAGAAATCCCCAGAATTCCGCAACCGGCTGAACCGCCTCGGCAACACGAAAGGTATAGATTTCGCTTTCTTTAACAACCTCATCTCCGCTAAGGCCTTCCCCAACTAATTGAACAAGCCAGGCATAAGTTTTTCCCGGTTCAAGCATTTGTGCTGCCAGGGGATAAAGCAGCGTTGTTCCGGGGTAATTTTTGATATAGAAAATAGGCCGGGCCTGAACAGTTTCTTCAATAGATCGCCCGGGCTGCACTTCGTAAAGGAAAAAATTGAATTTTTCCCCCTTGCTAATCCATTGAAAAAACGGCAGTGGGGTAGAAATTTCTGCGGGGTCGAAGCTGTGTATTTCTCCGGGTGAGAGCAACTCCAGGTCAAAAACACTTTCGGAGGATAACATGATGGTGCAGAAATCCTCTGCTAAAACCACGTTCTGTACATCTTTAAGCTTAGCCTGGATTGCATATTCCCCCTCTGGAATGACGCCGGTTTTTCCCGCTGAACTGAGGAGCTGGTTGAATAATGGCGTTCTATTTTTCTCGATTAAGTTAAATCGCGAATTCCTTCCGAATAAGTCAAGATTATTAATGGAGAGATTAAGCTGGTCGTGTGGAATATTAATTTGATTTTCTGTTTTAACGGAGTACAGGAGCACATTATTACGCAGGATATCGAACTGAATCGATGCCGCCTCCAGGGGGATATTTTGAGTATTTATAATCGTCGCCTTCACCAACTCGCGTGTCGTGATATCCCCGAGGTAGATGATATTCGGAGTAAAACACTCCAAAACTAGATCAAATTCGGAAGAAGGGTTGCCCTGGCATTTTCCGTTACTAGGCCAGGCCCATAAAAGAAAAAGCAAGTTAACTACTATCCATTTTTTTAACATGAATTGGCGGTAAAAAAACACGGCCAATAGAGAATCATTTTTGCTTCGAGAAATCTTCATTTGTATTTTCCTTAGAAGTTAGCAATTTCTTTAAAAGAGCGGAAAACCCTGGTTATTTCTCGATTATTTTATTTTACAAAGGCGGCTGTACTAATCGCCGCCTTTGTAAAATAAAAATCAGAAGGCGGCACTCTAAAAAACAAACGCCGCCTTCTGATTTTGTGGAAAATTTATTTAAGGTTTGGCTTTCGGGATGCTAAGATTTTTCTCAGACTTCATTGAAAAAACGGATGAAAATTTGTTTGACTCCGCTTCGTATTTTTAATTTTTTGCCCGCAACACCTTCCCTGCCAGTTTCCCGGAGAACGTTTCTTGATCGATCACAACCTCCCCATTCACAATCACATAGGGAATTCCGGTTGGATATTGATGCGGTTCGCTCCAGGTGGCATTATCGATTACGGTTAGGGGATCGAAGATGGCAATATCCGCCCAATAGCCTTCTTTTAAATAGCCGCGATCCGGCAATCCCAGGCACTCTGCCGGTAGCGATGTTATTTTTCGCACCGCTTCTTCCAGGGGCATGATGCCGTCTTCTCGCACATATTTTCCCAGCACACGGGGAAAGGTACCGTAGCCGCGTGGATGGGGGTTTCCCCGCCGCAGCCTGCCTTCCACTGCCAGGGAAGAGGCGTCGCTGGCGGTCATGCAATGCGGATATGCCAGCAGCATAGCCGTGTTTTCCTCACTCATCGCAAACCCAACCATGTCGCCGCGGCCTTCTTCTTTCAGGATAAGCTCTATCAAAATATCAAAGGCACCGGAACCGTTTTGCGAAAGTTCTTGCAGATGTTTTCCTTCGTAATTTTTGCGATCGGGATTTTTAGGCAAGCTGGAAACCATCACCGATTGCCAGCCGCCGATTCTGGAAACTTTTTCCATCACTGCTGCTTTGATTGCTGGTAATTGCGACGCATCCTGCAAACGTGCAACAAATTTTTCTCGCCCGCCATCGCGGCTCCACAGTGGAAATAGTGAAGAAAGCCCGGTGTTATAGGCCACGTAGGGGTAACGGTCGCAAGTAACGCGCATTCCATTATTTCGGGCATCTTCCAGCAACCGAATCATATCCGGTAATTTGTGCCAATTGCGCTGCCCGGATGCTTTCATATGAGAAATATTCAGCGTAATGCCGGCAGTATCGGCAATATAGATGGCTTCCTGAAGTGCTTCAATCACCGTATCATCCTCGTTGCGCATGTGGGTGGAATAGATGCCTCGCCCGTTCATTGTTTTGCAGATTTCGATGATTTCTTCAGTAGAGGCAAAACTGCCGGGGGTATATTCCAGGCCGGAGGAAATTCCGTAAGCGCCCTGCTGAAAAGCGGTTTGCGCCAATTGCTTCATTTTTTCGATTTCCGCAGCCGTCGCCGGGCGGTCGTCTTCGCCCACCACACATTCGCGCAGGGTTCCCTGCCCCAACATGCTGATGGCATTGGTAATCATTCCCCCGCGCTCCAATTGTTGAAAGTAACCGGCAAAGTCTTCCCACTCGGTTTGAATGCCGAGCCGCTCATGCAATCGCTCGTGCAACTCTGCTTTCATTTTGGGATTTAGCGGGGCCATTGAACCGCCATCCTGCCCCAATACTTCTGTGGTAACCCCCTGCCGGATTTTGGCCTGGGTTTCCCCGCCTAGCAGCAATTCATCATCGCTGTGGGAATGAAAATCAATAAACCCGGGGGCAACTGCCAAGCCGCTCGAATCAATTTTCCTGGCAGTAGAGCGATTTTTCAAATCGCCCACCGCCACAATTTTACCCCCAGCAATCCCAACATCGCCGATCCTCCCCGGCTGCCCGCTGCCATCGATTACCAGGCCGCCAGCCAAAATCAAATCAAAGTCTTTTGAAAAATTGCAAGCAGCTCCCCACCAGGAAGACGCTGCTAATGCGCTAGCGGTACTGAGTTTAATAAAATTACGGCGGGAGTAGTGTTTGGGCATGGGTTACCTCACGAAGGTCATCTTAAACATCTTGCTGAAACTACCGGCGGTAACGCGGTAAAAATACGTTCCGCTGCTAACCATTTGGCCGCTATCATTCCGGCCATCCCAAACCAGTTTATAATTACCTGGTTGTTGAGTGCTATTTTGCAGCGTGCGCACTTTTTGGCCGGCAGCGCTAAAAATTTCCAGGCGAACGGTTGCCCGTTCGATGAGCGAATATTCGATGGTTGTGGAGGGATTAAAGGGGTTGGGGTAGTTCGGTTTTACGGAAAAGGATTCCGGGGTTTGCGGCGTATCTTCAATTGCAGTAACGGCGTCGACTGCGCCTTCAAAATAAACCACGTAAAGGCCCGATACAATATCGGAAATCAACACTTTGCCGGAGGAGAAATACGGGTAGGTTCCCCAGGCATCCGGTGTATCGAATTGCCCGACCCGCAGGATAATTGTCGGAACGGATATATCGGCAACTTTTAAGCCGCTTTCGTAATGGGAAATGTAGGCGTAGTTTCGTTTAATATGAACGTTGTGTGCCAATTGGTTGGCTGCCAGAAAAGTAGATCGAAGCACAATGTTATCCAAATCGCTGATGTCCCATAATTTAACGGATTTGCCACTGGTTTCCTCGGTTGTCATTAAAAACCGGCCATCGCTGGTTGCCCAGGCATTATGGCAATAACCGGCAGATGGTATTTCCAGGCGTTGAAGGAGTTGTGGCTGGCCGGGATCGCTCACATCGTAAATTCCGAAAGACCCGTTCCCGCCTTCGGAAATATAGGCGATGTTATTATGGGCATAAACATCATGGCACGCAATGCCAAATGTTGTAAGAAGTTCCGGGTTTAACGGATCATTTAACGAAAGCACCCATACCGGTTCGGAAAAGGTTCCTTCGGCGTAAAGAATACCGTTTTGCTCATCAATAAAGATATTGTGCGATGCTGATAGCGGTGTGTAAGTGGCAACAAGGGCGGCGGTATCCGGCAGTGCGGATAAATCGATGATGTGAATGCCGCCGCTGTTCTCGTTCACGACATAGGCATAGTGTCGATAGGTTTTGATGTCGCGCCAGCCGGAAGAAGCCCCGGGAATAAAGGCAATTTCCGTAGCGATTCCCTGCTCGGCAGCGGTAATATCGATAATGCTGGTTCCGTCATCAGTGCCTAACAGGGCGTATTCCCTGCCATCCGGGGCGGTATAGCCCCAGCAGTCATTATACCCGGCGTAATCATCTTTATGAACAAGTAATGGTAGATCGGAATTCGCCGGCATTTCAAGATTTAAAACCATTGATAAAAACGCCAGCGAAAGGAATACAAATTTGCTTAATCGTTCTCTCATTTTCACCTTACTTTTGTGCATCCTTCACTTGTCATTAACACTTTAACTCACACCGAACGGTCGCGTGCGCGTTAACCTTAACAAATTATAGGAAAAAATGCCGCAAATTCCCCGCCTTAGTTAAGGAGGGGACAGCATCGTGACGCGTCCTAGCGAACGATGCAGGGGTGGTTGCACGAGGTCAGCGCTTTCAACCACCCCTGATTTTCTTGCTATACGCTGCGAAAACCTGTCCCCTCCTTTCTAAGGCGGGGAATTTTTACACTTTCTCTGCAAAGAGCGCTAAGTTTAACGCCGATGCGACCGTTTGAGGTCGAGCCGCCACTTTGCAGGCGGCTTGAGTGAAAAAGGTCTAAATTTGTGCCCCCCAATATCACTTCATCAGCACCATTTTCCGTACCTGGTTGAATTGGCTGGCATCTTCTCCGGTATTTGTCACTGCACTCATTCGGTAAAGATAAATTCCGCTGCTGACAAGATTGCCGTTGTTATCGCGGCCATCCCATTCAACCTGGTGGGTACCAGCAGCAAACGACTTATTTACCAGGGTGCGAACTTCCTGACCGGCAGCATTGTAAATTGTGAGGCTAATCTGGCTATCTTGCAAAAGTTGAAACGCCAGCGTTGTACTCGGGTTAAACGGGTTCGGAAAGTTTTGCAGCAGGGCGAATTGTTGGGGAATTGTAGTAGTAACCGCGTTGCTCAATTTTAACCGGTTTACCTGTGGATTGCTGATGATAATTGTCTCGCCTTCGCGAAGGGGATGGGTTTTAAGAACGGCATTGCCGGCTAATTCTTCTATCACAAATTGCGATAGAATATCTTGCGGAAGATTCGTTGGTTTAATCAAAACCGGGTTGCGGGATTGGATGTTGATGAGGGCATTATCGCTTTCGTTAATACGATAGCCATCCGAAAAACGAGCATCAAAAGAGCCGGCGGGACCTATTGGCGGCAGGCGGTATTGAGTTTTATTGTGGCTATCTTCAATATTTACATTGAAATACAAGGTTTGTTGAAAATCGGAAGCGCTTTCTTGAAAATGTAAAGAGGGATAACCATCAAGAGTTGCTGCATCGGCAAAGATTTTTGATGATGCCGGGGCCGAATTTAAATCCAGGGTAATTTGCCCGGGTGCGTTGGTCTGAATCCAGTATCCTTTGCCTTGCTCTATGGTGTTGGTTGAAAAATAACTGCCGTTAAATCCAAACAGGCTGCCGGCAATAATTATGTTTCCGGGATCCTGCATATTTGCCAATGGCATATCCCCGGAAATACCGCTGATAATATTCCATCCCTCGGCCAAATCGGTAGTTACAGCGGTAATTTCTGCGCCGGTGATCGGTACCGTTTCTTGGCCCGGAAATCGTAACCAATATCCTTTGCCAACGGTTAATGATGATTCTTCCACGTAGGCGCCATCAAAACTAAATAGCGAGCCTTCAATTGCATTTGGGAAAAGCGATTGGTAATGGTGATCTTGAGGATCATTCGGCAGTCCAACAAGATTCCAACCGTTTTCGACGCTTTCGTTAAATGTTGATTCCTGGCCTTCTATCGCGCCATCAAAAAATAGCACATATAACCCGGTGCTGCGATCCGAAGCAAGAATTTTCCCGGAGGCGAAAAACGGATAAGTTCCCCAACACCCTTCAAAAACGCTGCCATCGCCAGGGTAGGTGTCGTAAAACCCGGTTTCGGCAATATTGTTCGGGTCAGAAATATCAACAATACGGACGCCATCCCAATAATGAGAGATGTAGGCATAATCCCCTTTGATTAATGCGTTATGAGGGCGGCCGGTGGCGGAGGCAATGTATTCATCCGTTAAACTGATGTTTCCTAAATCTTGTATATCCCACATTTTGACTGTTAAACCGCCAGGGACTTCTTCTGTCGTTAACAGATAATTGCCATCTTCCGTTGCCCAGGCATTATGGCCATAGCCGCTGGAAGGCGGCGGGATGGTTTGCAACCACTGCGGGGACGCCGGGTTGCTGACATCAAATAAGCTAAAGCTAAAATCCCAGCCATCGGAGATGAAGGCGACGTTATCTTGCACATAAACATCGTGAGTATTGGGGCTAGCGAATACCGTTAGTTGAGTGGGGCTTTCCGGATTTGCGAGGCTGATGATGCGTGTTCCGCCACCGCCCTGGGCATATAGAATGCCGCTGGCCTCATCAATATAAATATTGTGGCTGGCGCCAAACCCGCTGCCGGTGTAGGTATTGATTAACGGCGCGGAGTTTGGTAAATCCGATAAATCAATAATTTGCAATCCCATGGCGGCGGCGTCTACTACAACATAAGCGTAGTGCTGGTAAGTTTTGATGTCTTTCCAGGTTGTGTTGGGGCTGGAGATAAAATTGATTTCGGTTGGATTATCGGTATCTGTAATATCGATAATGCTGGTGCCGTTCTCCACGCCTAACAGCGCATATTCTCGTCCATCAGGGGCGGTGTAACCCCAACAATCATTGTATCCCGCTGCGGCATAATCGTTAACATTTGCCAACAGGGTTACGTTGGGGCTTCCCTGGGCAAATAGCATAGAGGTATTTAACAACAATACAATTCCGACAACAATTGTCCAAACATTAAAATGTAACCGAATACTCATAATGTCTCCTTTAGTGAACGATTTTTCAAGGTTATGTTAAGTATAGATTTTATTCCACGATAGTGCAATTTCTTTATTTTTTTATACATGGATTTTTCTTCCGTTTGAAGACGATTCTTACTTGTTGAAGTTTTCTAAAACCCTTTCAGGGTTTATTTGTTGATTACTTTTATCCCAGGGTTTCCCGGAGAGCCGGAAAACCCTGGGCTTTGGTCTATAACGCCTTCAGCGTATTGAATTACCGCGAAGCGGTTTTAGACCAAAGCCCAGGGTTCGGCGGTATTTGCCGACCCCTGGGACTATTGGGTTAAAAGACAAACCCTGAAAGGGTTTTAGAAAGACCGGCGACAAAATTCTCAGAGATCAAGTGATAATACAGGCTAAAGCCGAAGGGTTTAAGATTTAATATTTGTTGCAATAGTTAGTTCCGAACAATCTCCGGGTAATCCGTAAACACGCCATCGGCGCCTAAAGTTTCCATTTTGGATAAATCGTCGGGATGGTTTACGGTAAAAACGAATACGTTTAGATTGCGCCTGTGAGCGTCTGCAACAAATTCCCGGTTGATAAATTCGATGCTTGGATGAACTGAGTAAGCGCCAAGTTTTTCAGCAAATGCCGCATAGTCGATTGGCAGGGCTACAATTAAAGCGCCTGTTCGAATTTCAGGTTGAAGTTGTTTAACAGCTTGCAACTCATGATGGTTGAAGGAAGATACTAAAAAGTCCTGATAGCACCAATTGTGGTTGGCGACATAACGCTCAATCAACTGAACAACCGGTTGCGCGGTATTCGTTCCTTTGAGTTCGATATTGATGCCAACCCGGTGATCCACCAAATCGAAAATCTCCGGCAGCAAGGGGATTTTTTCACCGTTTCCGGCATCTAAAGTGCGCAAGTATGTTCGCGATTGTTCCATCACATATCCCGTTCCGTTTGTGGTGCGCTCCAATCTATCGTCGTGAAAAACCACCAATTCGCCTTCGATATTGTAAACATCGACTTCAATCCAATCGACACCCAATTCAATCGCTTTTTCTACTGATGCTAAAGTGTTTTCCGGCGCATGCCCTGCTGCTCCACGATGCCCAAAACAGGTTAATTTTGCCATAATTTATTCCCTATGAATTGCATACTTGTTTTTGTTATAAGAAAGAATAATATTGTGCAGCATAACCTCCCGGAGGTTAAACTGTGGCATATTGATTACGCTTGATTGTAGTTGTGCTTCGATTTTAGATTTCAATTTTGGTTCAGAACCTGCGGGAGGTTTACAAGTGCGAACCAACAAATTTCCCCTGGGGAGAAAGTATACGCAGTTAACCGAATAAAATCAATAAAGCAGGAAGTAACTGATGTTTAAAACAATCCTACTGATACTGTTGGGAATTATCATAATCGCGGTCGCCGGTTTTTTCGTTTTTATCAATTCCGTACCGCCCCTGCCGCCGGAAGCCGATACGATTATTGAAGGCGTAATGCAATCCGAACTCCAACCATTCGTTAGCGGAGAAACCGGGATTGCAAAAAACGGAAAAGTAAGAATTTGGTATGAATCCTTTAACCCGCCGGATTCGGCAAAAGGGGCGGTTTTACTAATAATGGGGCATGGCGCAACCGCTTTGCTCTGGCCGGATTATTTTTATCAACCGATTGTCGATTCCGGCTACCAGGTGATTCGCTATGATAATCGCGGTTTGGGGATGTCGGATTGGATGGAAGATTGGGATGAAAGTAATCCCTACTCGTTGAAAGATATGGCAAAAGACGGTGTCGCTATTTTGGATGCGTTGGACATCGAAAAAGCGCACATCATTGGCGTATCGATGGGGGGAATGATTGGCCAGCGGTTGGCGATCAGCCATTCAGATCGTATCCTGTCGCTTACGTCTATCATGTCCTCCGGGGATATTACCGATCCGGATTTGCCGGCTGTGCCGAAGGAGTTCGAGTTGAATTTCCTAAAGCTGGCACTCAAATATGGAATCTCCCCATCGGAAACAGATATCATCAAATTTAGCCTTACCGTTCAACAAATGGTGATGGGTGACGGCGGTTATCCGTTGGATATTGAATACATAACAGCGAGAACACTATATGAAATTCGCCATCGCCGGGGATATAATACCACAACCGGCGATCAACACACCGCTGCTGTTTTGGCTTCCGGTTCCAGTTATTCCGAATTGCCAAGAATCAATCTCCCTGCACTGGTTATCCATGGTAAATCAGATCCGTTGGTAAACATCGCCCATTCTAAAAAACTTGCCGCAAAGATCTACGGTGCAACTACCTTGTGGATAGACGGCATGGGACACGATTTGCCGAGAGCGTATGTACCGCAGATGCTTGAAAGCATTTTTCGCATCTTTCAAAAAGCCGGATGATGATTTTGTAGTTTAAATGGTTTTTCACTCCACTAACTAATTCTACCATTAGCTTAAAAAGGTTGCTTTTTTAGACCTTTCGCTGCCTTGTATTTTATTTGCTGTTTATGTTTTAAAATTTTTTACCTCCAAAATGCAAGTTTACCCCCACTTCCCTGTCTAACCTTTTGTTTAGCGAATAAATATTATAGAATTTTATCAACGAAATCGAATGAAGGAGAAAGACAATGAAAACATTATTTAACCTGGTAGTCGCTCTTTTTGTAATGATCGCGATTATTGCATGTTCGAACTCCACTTTGGGACTGGACGCCGAAACGACCGGCACCGAAAATCTGAATACGGAAGATGTTCCGGCAGCATTTGCCGCATTTAGCGATGATGTTACAATTTATGTTGATGGAAACTATGCCGTTTTGGAAAGTAACGGCGTTCCCAATCATTCCAGCCCGTATTTCAGTACATCAGATTCCCGTTATGCAGTTTATAATGGCACTAATTCAAATTTCGCCTTAAATCCAAATCGTATTGCCGAGCAGAGTTTTGTTTTTAGAATTCCCTTAAATCCGGCGGAAGCGGGTAATCATCAAAATTCACAATTGGGGCCGATTGGCATCTCAATAAATGGCGTTCCGTTCTATAACCAATATGCCGGCCCCAATATTCCACTGACACAGGAGATTAATTCCTTTGATCAATACAACGGCCATCCACAGCAAACCGGGCAATATCATTACCACGTGGAACCCCTGTATTTAACGGCAAACAGCGGCAAAGAGGGGTTATTGGGATTTCTGTTAGACGGATTTCCGGTTTACGGCCCGGAAGAAAATGGCAGCGCAGTTACCAATTCGGATTTGGATCAATATCATGGCCATTTTAGCGCGACCAGCGAGTATCCCGGTGGTATTTATCATTATCATGTAACCAACGATGATCCATATATCAACGGCGGGCAATATTTCGGCACGCCGGGATTTTACACGAATTAAATGTGGAAAACATAATTAACATTTTCAATCGTTCACTAAAATACGTGAAACAAATTATGAAATCCCTATTTTGCATAATTGCCACAATTTTACTCCTACCATCCTGTAATTCACTTCAGAATGAAAGTGGCGCGCATCCGGCTATTGAAGTTCCTCAAATTATCGCCTCTGCTGAAAATCCATTATTGAAGCGACACAAAGGAATCCTATACCTGAATGAAATACCATTTTCCGGCATTTTGCAGGAAACGTTCGCAAACGGCACGATAAAATCGCAAACGGAATATTATAACGGTAAGCGCCATGGCAGGGCAATATCGAAATACCCTGATGGCCTTTTGTATTCGGAACGATATTACCGGGGCGGTAAAAAACACGGCATCCACAAAGGGTGGTGGCAAAATGGGAACATGAAATTCCGTTATGAGTTTGCCGATGGCAACTATCATGACGAAAACCGCGAGTGGTATGAAACCGGTGAACTCTCTAAATTATTTCACTATGTAAATGGCGAGGAAACCGGCCAACAGCAAGCCTGGCGGGAAAATGGAAAATTATACGTAAACTACATTGTAAAAAATGGAAAACGTTATGGAATGGTTAAATCAAGATTATGCTATTCTGTTAAAGACGGCGAAGGACAATATTTTTCAAAAAATAATTAATTACCTGTTTTTACTGATATTATGTAGCAGTTTCTTTGCCTGCAATTCTTTACCGCAGAAAGAAACCGTAACCGCTGAAATCGATACACTACCGTTTTACATCAGCCCGGATTTTACGCCGTATTGGGTTGGTAAAACCGCCGCCGAATACGAAAGAATTCATACCGTTGCGGATTTTGCTTTCACCAACCAAAGCGGCGAAACGATTTCTCAAGAAACCGTTAAGGGCAAGATTTACGTTACGGATTTTATTTTTACCGCCTGCCCCGGCATTTGCCCAAAGATGATGAACAATATGGTGAAAGTTCAGGAAGCATTTAAAGGAGACGATAATGTATTGCTACTCTCCCACAGCGTTACACCGGAAATTGATTCCGTCAAAGCACTAAAAAAATTTGGCGAACGAAACGGTGCCATCGAGGGCAAATGGCATCTGTTAACCGGCGAGCGGAAAGCGATTTACGATATTGCCCGCAAATCCTATTTTGCAGATGAAGATTTGGGATTTTCTCGCGATGGAAATGATTTTCTGCATACGGAAAATTTTATATTGGTGGACGGGCAACGTCGAATTCGCGGCATTTATAATGGCGTTCTACCGGCAGAAGTAGATCGATTGATTGAAGATATACATACATTGAAGTTGGAAATTGATGACGGATATTGATATACAAGCACAGTATAGGAATACCGTCTCGGGAAATATAAAAAAATCGTTGTTTTATCGATTCATCACCTCGCCAGCATCATCCGTCGGCTGTCGCTAAAACTCCCGGCAATGAGCTGGTAAATATAAATACCGGAAGGCAGCTCCCGGCCATTATGATTTTTGCCATTCCAGGTAATTGTTTGCAGCCCGGCGGTTTGATGTTCATTTACCAGCGTGCGAATTTCCTGCCCTAATACATCGAAAATTTTAAGTGTAACAGCACCCGGTTGCGGTAAGGCGTATTGTAGTGTTGTGGAAGGATTAAAAGGATTAGGGAAATTTTGATAAAGCCGGTATTCTTTCGGCAATCCTTGTGGCGTTTCGTTTAAACCGGTGGCAACGCCTTCAACAATTTTCAGATGCGCGTTTGGCGTTACGTTGTCAAGTTTTTGCACTGCGCCGGAAGGCCACTCGATAACCAGCGAATCGATCATCGCGGCGTTGCCCAGGCCAAAGTGCACTTGCAAATTCTGGCCGCAGTAACTATCCTGGCCGCTAATTTGGCGCATTTGCCAAACTTGATTTCCATTGATTGTCGCAGCCAACCGTATTTTTGTGCCGATAGCGGATTTGTTGGAAGCAACCCCGCTCAAATTTAATAGAAGCCAATTGTTTCCGTTGGCATTATCGTTGCGAAAAAGGGCATTATTTTCGTTATTGCTATTCACCCATTTGGCGACAAACAGATCGAGGTCGCCGTCTTTATCGTAATCGCCCCAACTGCTGCCGTAAGACCAGCCGCCATCGCTTATCACGGGACTATTGGTGATTTTTTCGAAATCCGCGCTGCCGTTTTCCATCAGCAAATTGCGATAGAGAAAATTATTCTGTGGCCCGCCGCCCCAGCCGTTGGCGACAAACAGATCGAGATCGCCATCATTATCGTAATCCGCCCAACTGCATCCGAAGGACCAACCGCCCTCGTTTACGGCAACACCAGCAGTGACTTTTGCAAACGTTCCATCCCCATTGTTTTGATATAAGCTATTGTTCTGATTTAAATTAGCGACAAACAGATCGAAGTCGCCGTCATTGTCGTAATCTGCCCAACTGGCGCTGATGGTGCTGTTTAAATCCGTAACGATGCTACCGCTGGTAATCGATTCGAAATTAGCGCTGCCGTTTTCTTTGAGCAGGTTTTTGTAGAGATTGTTGGCCTGGTTGCTTTCGTTTGCGACAAAAGCATCAACATCCCCGTCATTATCGTAATCCGCCCAATTAATACTGCGAGATGTTTTTAAATCCGTAACAATGCTGCCGGTAGATATTTTTGTGAAAGTGACGCCGGTTCCATCGCCGGGATCGCCGTTACTGCGAAAGAGGTAATTTGCTTCCGGCCCGGAGTTACCGCTGTTGGCGACGAACATATCCAAATATCCATCATTATCATAATCCACCCAACTGCTCGATTCGGAAAACCCGCGGCTGCTTGCCAATTGGCCGCCGGTAACCCATCTAAAATTGCCATCACCGGCGTTTTCATAAAAACGGTTAAAATCGTTATACCAGTTTGCGACGAACAGGTCGGCGTCACCGTCGTTATCGAAATCGCCCCAACTGGCGCCATCGGAGCGAGCAGGGTTGGCGGCAATAGCGCCTTCGGTAATTTTGACAAATGTGCCCTCATCATTGCGGTACAAAAAGCTGCGCGTTGCCGGTGAGTGGCCGTTGGATACAAACAGGTCGAGATCGCCATCATCATCAAAATCTATCCAATTGACGCTGCGAGAGTCGCCGCCATCGCTGGCGATAATTTGATCGGTAATTTTAGTAAAGGATTGGGCATTTACTGCCAAGGATGCGAATAAAAGGGTAAAGAGAAAAAAGGTAAATCGCAGGTGTATCATCGTTGCCTCCGTGTTTTCTTAATTGATTTTTTAACAACATAAGAAAACGCGAGAGGCTCCGGTATCCCCGAATCTGGGGATTTTTACTCCGTGTAATAGTAGCCGAATAAAATCATCATTTCATCTTCGCTAAGCAGGCCGAATTGCAGGGTACGGCTTGTCCAATTGTTATAAGTGGTTTCCATACGCAGGCCCTGGCCCGGTTCCAGCACTAGCGGCGGATCCAATTCCAGAATGGGCGGATGTTCCCAATCGTAAGAAATGTAAACCAGTTCGCCATCGCGAGGGCCGCCTTCTACATAAACCCGAAATTCCAGCATGTGCTCGTGGGCGTGAGAGAATAGTTGAAAGAAATGACGCTTTTCATTAAATGAATAAGATTTTTGAAGCGTTGTAACCCGATTAGGCGGCAAATTGATATCGCCGTTGTTCAAAAACAAAATGTCTGCCACCCGGTCTACTTGCGAGCGATCAATCGTATGAAAATTGGCATAAATTTCGCCCTGGAATACGTCATTGGTGCGATTAACGTAATGCGGGTTCAAATCGAGCCGGGTGTTTGCTGGTACTCGCAATGCCACGCCGGGCGGAAATGAGTAATTCATCAATGGCCATTGGGTGCCGGATATAAATTGATGGTATAATGATGGCAGTAAATTGGCAATAATAATATTGCCATTGGGATCGCGAATATCGCGGATTTCTCTAATCCGGCTATCTAAAAATTGAAATACGCTTCCCGGCGTATTGTCTTGAAATCCATAAGCGATAAAATGATGGCTGCCGGAGCGCATAATCATTTCGACCCTGTTTACATAAATATCTTCATTATTATACAGCGGTTCGTAGAAAAAGAATTCCCGTTCAAAATTCGGTTGAACATCAAATGGGCCAACATGCACTTGAATGCCGGATACCGGTAAAGGCAGGGCTTCAAATTCTCGCGCGGCAAAACGCGTGGTGTCCGCTAAAATCCCGGCACTAACGCTGGAATCAGTTTGGGAGGCGCCGGCTTTAATCCATTCTTCGATAAACTTAATTTCGCCATTGGTTAAAGGCGGGGCACCTTGCGGCATTAGCGCGCCATATTCCGGATGATCGGAATAAAAATGCTCCTGGTTCGGCGCGTTGATCTTTTCCCATAAAAAACTCCTGTGAATACTTTCCAGGCCCCTGGTGCCGACCAGCAGCAAACCGTCTTCTCGCGCTTTGGCATTTTTCGGGACTCTTCCTACAAGCTGCTCGTAAGCGACATCTGCCGTTAATACCAAATCGGATTGGATTGCAAAAGAATTGCCGGCGGTGTGGCAGCTAACGCAATGTTTATCCAGGATTTGCTTTTGGAGCTTTCCCCAGGTAGTGCCCTCATCAACGGGATCCACAATGGGGCCTGGATTCGTGGGGCTTAATGGAAGGGCAAGTTCTACCTCGTTTGTTTTTTCGCAGCTGTAAAATAAGAATTGAGCGCCAATTAGAGAGAAAACGATGAGCAACATTATTTTTATCTTCATAAACTTTCTCCAACAACATTTTTGATGATCGAGCGATTTTTGAATATAAGGAAATTTCGATAAATGGCAAGTGATTTCGTCACCGCCTTATGAACCTGGATTTAAAGGGGAGAGGCAACTTCGTCTTTAGCGATTGGGATGGTAACGACGACAGAGGTTCCTTTGCTTTTTGCACCGGAAATATGGAAGTGGCCTTTTAAAGAATAAACGCGCTCGCGCATGCTGGTCAGGCCAAAGGCAGTGGGATCCGAAATTTGCTCCGGGAGAATCCCTTTTCCATTATCCTTGATTGATAGTGTAAGGTTTGAGCATTCTTCTTTCAACGATATTTCGACCTTTGTTGCCTCCGCATGGCGAAGCACGTTGGTTAGCGATTCTTGAAGCACCCTAAACACCACAATCCCATTAATTTGATCCAGCGTTTCTTTCTCCGAATCAATTTCCAAACGACACCTGATACCGGCAGTTTTTTGAAACTGCTCTACATACCAGGAAATAGCGGCATCAATACCGAGATTATCCAGGATACTGGGGCGCAACTCTTGCGAAATCTCCCTGATTTTTCGGATCACTTTTTTTATTAACCCCGACATATAATCTGTTTTTTTTACCAGGGCAGCCTGGCCGGCGGGCAGCTGGCGTTTTAGTGAATTCAAATCCCAGTTTAGGCCGGAGAGTATTTGTCCCAGCTCATCATGAATTTCCCTTGCAATCCAGGCTCGCTCTTTTTCGCGAGCGGCTTCCAATTTTACAGAGTGATTTCGCAGTTGCTCCCGAGACTCTTTGAGCGCCTTCTCCGTTCGCACTCGTTCGATGATTTCCGCTTCCAATGTCTGATTGATTGTTTTCAGTTTTTTAGTGCGTTCTTCAACAAGCTCTTCTAATCGATTCTGATGGCCTCTTAATTCTTTTGCCACTTTTTTTCGTTCGACTATTTCCGCTGTTAATTTTTGGTTCGTTGTGCTTAAATCCAGGGTGCGGCCTTTTACCTCGTTTTCCAACCGGTCGGCGTATTCTCGCAACCACCGAAGTCGAAAGGTATGCGCGCCGTAAATTAAGCTAATGCCGATCAATATCACTAAAATGGTAAACCAGGGCGTTTTCCAATAGGGTGAAGAAATGTTAATTTCGAGGGCGGCTCCCGTTTCATTCCAGAATCCATCATCATTAGATCCTTTTACACGAAAGACATATTCACCGGGATTAAGATTTGTGTAGGTTGCAAATCGCCGATTGCCAACATAATTCCAGGCTTCATCAAAGCCTTCCAATTTATAGGCATATTGATTTTTGTCGGAATTAAGATAATTTAACGCCGCAAATTCTATGGAAAAAACATTATCACGGTAAGAAATATCTATTTTTTTTGCTTCGGAAATGGAGTGTTGTAATGTTGTCCGCATGCGTTCTTTTTTCTCGACAGGCACGGATTTGTTAAATATTTGAAAATCCGTTATCACAACGGGCGGAATATAGTTGTTATTTTTAATGCTATCCGGGCTAAAGGCAACCAGGCTGTTAATGCCGCCGAAATACAGCACGCCCCGGCGGCTTTTAAAATAAGCGCCCAAATTAAACTCGTTGCTCAACAACCCGTCATTGGTATCATATTTTTGGAATTTATGGCGCAGCGACAGCTGCTTTGGCCGGGATTTATTGGCGGCATTTTCCGGGTTGTCTAATGTCAATTTGAAAAGACCGTTATTCGTACTGATCCAAAGGTTGCCGCTGTCGTCTTCTAATATTCCGTAAATGATATTACCTGACAAATCCTCTTTCGCGCCGTAGCGGGTAAATTGCTGCCGGGAAGAATCAAACCGGTTCAGCCCTTTTTCTGTGCCAATCCATATGGTTCCGGATTTACTGACATGAATAACCGATACTTCGCTATTGCTTAAACTTGCGGAATCCCGGGGGTCATTGTAAAAACGGGTAAAGGTTCCTGTCGTGCAATCCAATCGATTTAACCCGTTGCCAGTGCCCACCCAAAGATTACCTTGTAAATCTTCGTTGATTGCATAAATTTTGTTGTGGCTTATACTATTGGGATTCTCCGGTTGATGTTGAAAATGGATAAAGCGATCTGCCTCACGGTCGTATTTTTCCAGACCGTTTTCAGTGCCAAACCAGAGGGTTTTTTGGCTGTCTTCATAAATACATTGAATATCATCATCCCTCAAGCTGTTCGGGTTACCTGGTTCCGGCTTGTAATGGGTAATGTTGCCGGTTCGGGGGTTCAGTCGATTTAACCCGCCCCAACTGCCAACCCATATATCGCCAAATTCGTCTTCTTCGATTGATATGATATTGTCATCCAACAAACTATTGGGGTTACCTGGCTCGTGCTGAAGCGTAGTAAAACGGTTATTTGATAAATCAATATGATTTAAACCGTTGAAGGTTCCTACCCATAACTTTCCGCCTCGATCTTCATGAATCGACCAAACTGCATTATCGCTCAGGCTGTTGGGATTTTTGGGGTTGTGCGTGTATAAATGGAATGGGGGTTTTTTAAGGCTTGTTTGATGAAGCCCATTAAAAGTACCAATCCAAAACGCACCCGATTTGCCCTGGTAAATGGCGTACACACGATTATCTAACAAACTATGCGGGTTTTCGGGAGAGTGTTGATAGCGGGTAAATTGCTGCGTTTGTCGATCGAAATAGTTTAAACCGCCGCCGCGTGTGCCGATCCACAAATTGCCAGCTTTACCGTCATTGAGGCCGGCAGGGTCTTCGAAAAATGAGCGGATTGTGTGGTGGCTAAGGCCGTGAGGGTTTTCCGGTTCCGGTGGAAAGTGTATAAAATTGCCGCTGGCAGGGTCGCGATAACTAACGCCGCTTCCTTCCGTGCCAATCCAAAGCCGGCCTTCGCGATCTTCATACAAACACCAGATGCTATTGTTGCTAAGCGAACGCGGGTTCTCCGGATCATGTTTGTAGACAATAAAACCATCAATTTCCGGATCGTATAAATTCAACCCGCCTCCACGCGTGCCAACCCAAATTTGGCCGGAGCGGTCTTTCAAAACCGAACAGACGATTGGGTATGACAGGCTGCTTGCATCTTGAGGATTGGGTAAATATTGGGTAAACTTCTGAGTCGTGGTATCGAAACGGTTCAAACCATTGTCGGTGCCAATCCAAAGATTGCCATCTTCACCTTCTTCTATAAATCGAATATAATTGTTGCTGATGCTCAAGGAGTCACCCGTATTGGCCTGAAAACGATAAAAACGCAATGTCGTTCTATCGAACCGGTTTAAACCATTTTGAGTACCGATCCACATTTCCCCGGACTGTGTTTCGGTCATTGCCCAAATACCATTAGCGCTAATACTAAAGGGATTTGTCGGGTCATTTTGGTGAACTTTAAATTGGTAGCCGTCGTACTGATTTAAACCTTCTTGCGTGCCAAACCACATAAATCCTTTGTGGTCTTGTAGTATACTAAAAATGGAATTTTGCGATAATCCTTGCTCGGTTGTAATGTGCCGAAATTTGAGTTCGCTGCCCCGGGAATAACAAACACTGGCAACTCCCTCTAATATCATAAGCACAATAATAAGGTACTTGCTACGCAGTAAGGCGGTATGATAAATTACCTCGCGGTTGGGCAAATGGTCCTCTCCTTGGATCTATTGATTCGCCATTTGAAAATTTGTAAAATGCAACAACTCTGCTGCAAATATGTGTGGTTCTTTAAAAATCGGCATAAAAATAGTTTAATTTAAATTTTTTTATTTGATTGGTTTAACAAGAATTAAATTGCCGGAATTAGCAAACCTGCTTGAATAAATTCCTTCGTATTCTAATTCGATATTCTATAACTGCATTTCGGTTATCATCCCGTGAGGGATGTACGAGAATAGCTCACCAATTTATGATACTGTTGGCGAATTGGTGTTGTATAAAATTCCCCTCCTTAGACAAGGAGGGGACCGATTTTCGATGCGTGTAGCG
>CAXHHS010000002.1:0-27739 GCA_964015645.1 uncultured bacterium | reverse complement strand
CCAAGAAGCTCGTCGGCAGCGTCAGATGTGTATAAGAGACAGCCATTTAATATTTCGGTTAACGTGTTTTGAATATCGGCTGAAGCCTGCCGAATTTTTTCGCCATCATCAGGATTAATAGCAGACTTTAGTTCTTCTACTGCGCTATAGGCGCCCGCAAAAGTATCGGAAAAGGGCGGTATTTGCCGGCTCACACGATTGGGAACGGATGCTACTAACATGGAATCCAGGTTTTTAATCTTTTCGCCAAAATAGTCCATTTTTTCCGTTAGTTCGCTCACATCTCGTTTCTCGATACGGCTGGCGAGGCTATCAATACCGGTCGTTAAGATATAGTCATTGATTAATGGTTTTAAAGCGGAGAGGCGTTTTTCTGTTTTAATAGTATCGACAAACGATTTTAGGTTGTTTGAATATCTTACAAACCGAAGATTGCTAATATCTTGCATCTCTGTGGTCAACTCTTTGATATCCAAAAGCAAGTCAGTGCTGTATCTCGCTAACCTGTGTTTATCTTTGGCTGCGGTTATCCCGCTTGAGATGCTATCCAAAACACTCTGGATTTTTTCCGGAAACGGATAAACAGAGAGGTTTTTAATTGGCTCTGCGGCCGCGTTTAACTTTTGTTGAAAGTCATCCAAAAGGTTCGGTGATTCGACGATTAATGAAGCTGTGGTATCTTTATAATGGAAGAGATATACCTGTTCCCCATCAATCGTATCAGGGTCGTAAAAGTGGGATTCATTAAATTTAACCAGGATGGAATCTACTTCGCTTAGCTGAACGATACCATTCTTTTGGGTTGTAAACAAGTTCTCCGGCTGGGTAAACTGGGTGTAAATATCACCTAATTTGCTCTTAGCGGCATCCATCGCTTGAACATCTTGTTGAATATTTACCTTCGCTAAACCGGCCATACCGGTATTTACGCGGTCAATAAATTTCTTAAGACGGTCAGCGACACTAGAAACCAAAACAATGTCGGTCGCTTTAATGTCTTTTATCAGATTTGATATGTTGTCATATTCAGTCTTCCAAAACTCTTGAAAGGCATCTATCTCAGCATTTGGTAAGTATTTTTGAATAGAATCCACATAACTCTGGGTTAATTGCGTGCCTTCTTGTAAGGAGCGTTCATTTATCCGATCTTGTAAAATTTTTAATGAGTCGGTATATAATTTCAAGGTGTTAAAGTTCGGGTAATCGAGGCTGGTTTCAAATTTTTTAAGCCTGACCTTAATGTCTTCTTTTTGTTGAAGAATGTGGTCATATTTGGAAAAATATCTGGTATTAAAATCCAAATCACCATTAATCTCAGCAACGCCATCTGAAATTGGAGCCATCGCTTTTAATGTTGGTATTTCCAAAACACCGGAAATGCCATTTAGTAAAACGTGCGTTAAACTTCCAATTTTTTGCTTTTCCAGCAGAGAAGAATCCGAGCGAATAAATTCAATCAGTTGCGAAAGGGAGTCAGACGGAAGGTGGCTTTTTGTTCTGTTAAAATAATAATGCTGCGCTTCATAGAGTGTGTTCATGTTCTCGCGACTAACACGTTCCATGTTATTTTCTTGTGTCCATATTTGATCGGGAATATATATGACCGCAACTAAAACCAATATGAAAACTAAGATGAGAAGTTTAAATAGAAACGAACCTTTAGCCGCCATGAGTCTCCTCCAAATCGGTTAATTGTGTATTAAACAAGAACTTACGAAAATATAACCTCCCATCGAAAAAGTTTACTAAAAACTCAAGAAAATGTCAAACGCTATTTCAAAATAGATTTTCAAACTTCTTAATTTTCTAAGGGTTGCGATGATTTTCATCAAGATAGATTTCTTGCATAAAATTTTCTATAGCTTCAAAAATTTCGATTTTTTCTTCATCCTCACTAATGATGTGATAGGAGTTTTTTAACGTTAATTTACGCCGTTTCTTAGAGGAAACATGCTGAAAAATGTAATCAAGATTTTTGTATGTAACTGTATGGTCTTTTTGTGAGTGAATTAGAAGGCAGGGGCTTTTTACTTGAGGAAGCTCGGATTTTACAAGATGAATTAACTTCAAAAATTGGGTAATACTTTTGGTCGGGTATTTATAATAGGAAGCGCTTTTCACCTTAGCCATTTTATTGCGAATATCCGGCCCATTCGGTTTGTATTGATAGCGAATTAGATGTTTTGTAAACGGCAGTAAATACAAACGCCAATTTTTGATAAAAATAGCGCCGGCAAGGGAAATTACACCATCCACGGGAAACCTGGCTGCGAGATGTAACGCTAACGCTCCTCCCATAGATTGGCCGCAAACAATTATGCGTTTATACTGCGCTTTTATTTTGCCGTAATAATCTTCCGCTGCTTTTAGCCAGGCCTGGTAAGGCATGTTCTCCATATCTTCCGGGGCAGTTCCGTGTCCTGGTAAAAGCGGAACCCAAACAGCATATCCTTTGCGGGCAAAGTGCTCGGCAAAACTCCGGCCTTCGTAGGGAGAGCCGGTAAAGCCATGCAAAAATAGGAATGCGGTTTCACCCTGGTCAATAAAAATCGGCTCGGCCCCAACCATAATCCGATCAGGAGTTTTAGAAAGATGTAATGTTTCGAAGGTTGTTTCCGACATTTCTACCATGTTTTATTTTGTAATCAAATACAAATTTGTGCCCCAAAATCTAAAAATTTTATGCGCGATGCAAGTAGGGATTTTCATAAAGCGCATATTTTTCTTGTGAATCGATAACCTGTTGAATAGATTTTACTTAATGGAAATAAATTTGTGTCACATACATCCGGATGCTGTTGCGCGAACACAGTGTTTCCAATGCGAAAAGCATCTTTGCCATCAATGCCGTTTATTATTAGGCCGCTATTTCTTCTGCTCTCAAAAATGTCATCAACAATTCCGCTTACATAATCATTTGAATTATCTCAAAAAGCATAAACTCGGCTTTGTCATTATTTGGAATTTATTGCTATCGATTGGAGTGGTTTGGCTTGTCGCTTCGGTTGGCAATCGTGGTAAACAAATCTCGTCAACGCCATTGCCGACCGTTTCCGTTAACGACTCTACCGGGGGTGTGGAATCTTCGGTTGAGCTTTCCCGTGTTATCGAATCATTGTCAGAAGCAACGGTAGCATCCCGCTCGCAAATACACGGCAAGGGTGGATACCAGGTATCAATTCCTGTAGAACGCGGTTGGGTTGTAAGCGTTTGGCGCAATAATTGGCCGGTTGTCAGCGAAATTGTTGCCAAAGAGGGCAACCAATATTTTGAAATACCGCTTAAATATGGCGACAACCGAATTCGCCTGGGAGTTTGGGATGAACAGCAAAAACTTGTTTTTCAGGATTATTTTGATATTGCTTACAAAAACCGGATGGTGGAGTTGCTGCGCAAATCGGTTTACCGGGGAAGCGAACAACGGCGCAATTTGGCGCTAACATTCGATGGCGGCTCTATGATCAATGGCGCACAGGAAATTTTAGCGATCCTGGCTGAAAACGGGATCGTTACGACAATGTTTATCACCGGGCAGTTTATCGAAAAATACCCGGAATTAGTGCTGGAAATGATATACGCCGGACACGAAATTGCAAACCATACTTATAATCACCCCCATTTAACCACTTTTGAAGAAACCGGCGACCACACAACCGCAACCGGCGTTACCCGAAAATTTTTGATAGATCAGTTGGTGCAAACGGATAGTTTATTCCAGGCGTTAACCGGTTGCCGAATGCTCCCTTTTTGGCGAGCGCCTTACGGAGAAATTAACCAGGAAATTCTCGATTGGGCAGCAGAAGCCGGGTATCTACATGTCGGATGGACACAAGGGTTTGATACGCATGATTGGGTTACCGACACAAATTCACCGATATATAAAACACCGGAAGCAGTATACCAGGCAATTCTCGAAAAAGACAATGGGACCCGGGGCTTAAACGGCGCAATTATCTTGATGCATTTGGGAACCGAAAGAGAAAGCGAAAAAATGTTCTCCATGCTGCCAGATTTGCTGGATGACCTTCAACATCGCGGCTACAATACAGTTCCCATTAGTAAATTGCTAAATCCCTGAACCTTTTGTACAAAATGCGGTTAATATTGTTGTAATGGAATTGTAATTTACGTACATTAAACGTTTTTATTTTTGTTGAGAAGAGGGAAGTTTTTGAACAAATTGTATGATACCAAACAGGAAGTTTTGAAGTACATGATTATTAAATACGTGCTTTCTATGAAAGAAAATCAACAATGGCAAAAAGAAGAAGCTGGCATTTTTATACATTTATCATCAGTTTTTCAGTTATATTGGGATTATACCTGCTATGGGCATATACCCCGCTAAAAAAGGGAGTTGAATTACGCATTATCCGAAGTTTACAACCGTATTTGGGAGAGTCATTTTATATCAATGATTTTTCCCTGGGGTTAACTTCGGTCTCTTTTTACGGAGTGCGTACAGCAGACGATTCCACCTTTTCCCTGGAAATTGATGAAATTCGCATTGGGCTTATCCGCGAAAAATTGTTTACAACAGAAATTCGCCCTACCCATTTAATCGAATCCGTTACAGTGATTAACCCCAATGTTACGCTGTTTTATCATGATGCACCGCGTAAAAAAAAGGGCCAAATTCCACTTGATTCGGTGTTTCAGGAAATTCTTACCAATATCCGCAAATTTCCGGAAATCGACCACATTACCATTAAAGATGGGGAAATTAATCTTCAATTGCCCTGGGGGCGGCAAGTTCCTCATGAACAGAAGCAAATACCGCTTTTTAATAAATTAGGCGGGTTGGTAACCTATATTGCCAAGAACGAATCCGCCGAATTTAATTTCGATAACGAAGAAATCAACCTCGATTTGAGAGGCGAATTTCTTGGAACGAAAAACTCTTCCGTTAATCTTAAAGGAACGGTAGATTTTACGAAGAATGAATTCAGCGCCAATTTAAATCTGGATGAATGTGTTTTTACCTCCAATTATCCATTCTGGAAACTCGATTATTTATTATTTGAAAATGCCCTTCTCAAAGGAAATGTCAAAATTTCAAGTAACAGTTTTACGACAGATAGTTTGCAGATGGATGGCAATATTCATGCAAAAGACATTGCACTCACCATTTACAATCAACATGTTAAAATCCCGGAATGTACGTTTCGCTTAAACCGGAAAGCGATTATCTTGGATTCGTTGCGCTGTGAAATTGAAGATGGCGTTGGCCGGTTTAGTGGCACAGTGGATAACGTATTGCAGCCGGAAGCCGATTGGCAATTAAGTTTTAGCGGCGTTTCCGCAAAATATTTAAAACAGTCGCACGATATTTTTCAATATGCTTACGAGGGAAAAATCTCCGGTGACGCCACGTTTAAAGGCCCTTTCAAACTTCTCGATGTTGAAGCGAGTTTACGATGCCCAAATTTACTTTTTGGCGTCGTTCCGTTTAACACTGTGCGAACCCAACTAAAGTATAATACAAACACGAAACTTCTAAACTTTAATTATGTACGGGCAGACTTTTTTAAATTCCGTACACGGGGAAACGGTTGGGTAAATTTTAAAAAAGATACCCTCGATTTTTCTCTTTATTCCGATATCGATATCCCTTCTAAATATTTCAGCATATTAAATGGTTTAAACGGCGGTAAAGTATTGCTTGACACCGATTTTAAAGGCAATTTCATCCACAAAAAATTTGGCGGTAAATTTTATTGCCAGGCGTTAAGTGAAAACGATTCCCTGTTTGTTGCTGGCCAGGGGCCGTTTACGTTAGACGATCAATTATTTGACTTCAATTTATATTCGGACGATCTTGCAGATAATTTAGCCCTCAACGGCACTATCGAAAACGTGTTTAGCGACCCCTATGTTGAAATTCTGGGCATTAAAGATTTTCCGGCGGAACAGCTTACGGAATATGATCCTATTGCGAAATTTCTATCCGGTCGAAATGTAAACTATTATTTTTCCGGGCCTTATCATTCTCTTTCGGCTAAAATGAAAATCGTTTCCGAAAAAAATCCCCTTAAAAATATTGTCGATGTCAATGGCCACATCAAAGATTTGTTCTTCGATGACCAGCGATTCCGGGGCAAATTTGTTGCAAATACCGAACCGCAAGAACTCAACGGGAAATTCGATGTCGCATTCTCTGTTGATGGCGTCGAAACCCAAATTGAAGTGCCGGGTGTTTTAAACTCCCGGCTAAACTACGGTTACCAACCTGATGCGCCTCTTTATGGTAAAGTTCGTATACCGCGTTTTTCACTATCCAACTACCTGGAAAATAGCGACAAAGTCTCCGAAATTATCGAAGATGGTATTCTTGATGGCAGTATAGATTTGTCCGGCACCATGCGTGATCCCCAAATCGATTTTGATTTGAATTTGCAGGAATTTATTGTGAACGGCGTTGGCTATTACAACTCCCATATTTCCGGTAGTTTGGAAAATCAATTGCTGACATTTGACGATTTGTGGATGCGTTTAAATAGCGATTCGGTTATCAACGCAAATTTAACCTGGAATATCGCCAGCGATTCCATGAATTTGAAAGCATCTGCGAAAAATGTTGAAAGTAATTTTTTAGCTGAAACTATTTTTGAGGACCCCGGAGTCATACAAGGGAAGGTTACGTATAATTTAATTGCTAAAGGTATTATGCAGCAGCCAAGCGTTTATGGCGATATTCAATTAAAAGATGGTTTTTTGAAAGGAAATCCCTTTCACTCAATTTACCTTTCGGTGGAAGATTCGCTGTTTCCCGGCACAGATTTTTGGAATTTGAATAGCCATGTGTTGAAAGTGCGCGACTTTTTATATGACAATCCCAACGCCTATCAATTTATCGGCAAAGGAATATTCAGTCTCGATGAGTATCGACCGCTAGATTTCGAGGTAGACATCCAGGGCAACGTCTTGCAGGAACTCCCAAAAATTCAACCCTACTTTTTAAGTGCAGATTCCAAAGGGAGAATTCGAGCGCATGTACAGGGGACTCGCGTAAATCCCACTTTTAAAGAGCTGCAAATGGAAATTTTTGACGGCTCAATTACATTTGATGGTATTCTGCCCAGGTTAACCAATTTGAAGGCCGATATTGAACTGGCGCAAGAAAATAATTTTGTTCAGATTAAATCTATAGAAGGAATGTTAGATGGACGATGGGCAAAAGTTTATAACGAACCGGCTGCAAGCGTCAACCAGGAAAACCTGATGCCCTGGATATTGGAGGATCCCGATCTAGACTTTGGCATCCTGGTGTTAGAAACCGACCAACGAGGAATCCCATTATCAATTCCGGGATTGATGGAGGACGGAGAAAAAGGCTATTTTGCAGCCCGCGGGCAAACACGGGATGAAAAATTTTATTTCGCTCGCTACGGCCTTCCGGAAGATAGTGTTAGCCGTGGAATTCGACCTGCTGCCGATGTCGTGCAAGGATTTATCTCTCCGTTTATGATCGCAGAAAACCAGGACGAACAGTCACTTAGCGAAGATTCAACCAGGGTAGAAAATGGAAATAATTTGCAAGTTGAGCAATCCCTACAACTCCTGGATAATAAAAAACCCATTCCCCGGGGCACGCCCATTGTTAGAGGAGAAACCGTTTTATATGATGCCCGGGTTACTTTTCCCTTTATTGGAATGTATGATGAATCCGTAGTGTATGAAGACAATCCCGCAGTTGATTTTCTAATGAATATGGAATGGGACCTGAAAGCGGTGCCGGGAAACAACGTTCATTATTTTGTCGGTATTCCCGCTTATGTGGGAGATGTGTTTATGGATTTGAATATCGACGACACTTCTCCCGGTCTCCATTTTACCGGGCGGATTATCGATGAGGAAGCGTTTGAGAAAGACGAATCCACCTTCAAGATTACCGGCAGCGTGCGCTCCACCCGCGGGCGAGTAGAATATTTGGATGTAAATTTTCGGGTAGAAGAATTTGGTGCGGATTTTAAAGGCTACGAAATTTATCCCAATGTTTATGGCACAGCGTATACAACGGTGCGCTCCGAACCGCAAGAATTACTTGCCAGCAATTCAACTACCCAAACCCAAACCGGCGGCGGGCAAAGTATCCCCAGGGATATTTATTTGCAGCTTTATGTAACCGACCCGGTAACCGGCCTGGAAGCAACCAAAGGGCGATGGGAAGATTTTCGTTTTAAACTAATGTCCAAAGATAATGTTATTGGGGAAACGCAAGAACAAATTTTAGCATTGATGGGCTACAGTGTTGAAAATCTTCAATACAAAGCCGGGGAGGTCGGTTTAACGATGACGGATAATATGCTCATTCGCCCTTTATACCGCCCAATTGAGAGACAGTTAGAGCGCCGCTTACGATTGGATCATATTCGGCTTCGCACCCATTTCGCTTCCAACCTGTTTTATATGAGCTTCCAGGGGCGGGCAGAATTTTTTAACCGCCCAACTTTCGCCGTTCCGAACTATAATCTCAATTCGGCGTTACTACTATTGCAAAGTTCGGAAGTCACAATGGGGAAGTACCTGTTGGAAGATTTTTACTTCACCTATAAAGCGGAATTAGTCGCAGGATATGAAGAGTCCAAGTTAGGCGTTAATCATACCTGGGGGGTGGAATACCGGGTTTTGTATAACTTATTATTAGAAGTGGAATTAACCAGGTTTCAGTTTAATCCATTTTACAGCGATGAAATAAATGATGATGTTCGGATTCGCCTCCGGCACTCGTTTAATTTTTGATTTGCATAAAAAGCAATCGTCCTTTAATTTGCGAGGCTTTAAAGAATTTAAGCAGTAGAGGTATAAATATGGTCATTCCCAGGATAAAAGTATTTGTATTATTACTCTCATTATTTGGAGTAATTCTATCCCTTTCAAATCTCCACGCGCAGCAAATCCAGCAATTTACCATTAAAAATATTCGTATCGAAGGCAATGTCTCGGCAGACAGCGGTTTAATTATGCTAAATAGCGGCCTGTTTCGCGGGGCAAATATTACTGCCGATCATATCCAAAGAGCTATCAAGAATCTCTGGCAGCTCAATATTTTTTCGGATATTCAAGTAATTGCAGAAAAACAGTTAGGTGATCGCCTGGATTTGTTAATACAGGTAGAGGAATTTCCCCGCCTTGAAAGTTGGACGATTATCGGAAACGAAAAGCTTAAGGAAAAAGAAGTCAACAAAGAGATGGGTTTTTATAAGGGGATGGTATTCACGCCCTTTATTCAATACAAAGGGAAAAAAGCCCTAATCAACAAATACAAAGATGAAGGCTACCTGTTAGCACAAGCTGACATTGAAGAAAAGATTATCGAAGGCAACCGGGTACAGGCGACCATTAAAATTAATGAAAGCAAAAAAGTTCAAGTTCGCCGTATTCAAGTATTTACCCAGGGCGCACTTGAGCCTAAAAAAGCCCGGAAAGCATTCAAAAAAGTAAAAGAAAAACGCTGGTGGCGTGGCGCAGATTTTAATCGCGAAAAGTACGAAACCGACCTCGAGAATCTGCTGACATATTGCCGCAAAGAAGGCTTTCGCGATGCGGAAATCGAACGGGATTCCATTTATTATAGTGATGATAAGCGTAATTTATTCATCGATGTTTATATTGATGAAGGCCGCCAATACCATTTTGGTGACATCACATTTGAAGGCCAAACTCTTTTCCCGGAAGAAGTGTTACGAAGCCAAATGGTCATCGCTAAAGGCGATGTTTATAATCTGGAAAACCTCGAAAAGAGCGTTCGGGAAAACCTCCAAAATCTATATTATAATGAAGGCTATCTTTTCGCAAATATTTTACCTCTGGAAGTACCGGTAAGTGAAGACACCGTTGATCTGAGAATTCGCATTAGCGAAGGCCATGTTGTTCGAATTAAAGAAATCAACATTACCGGCAACACCAAAACCCACGAAAAAGTTGTTCGCCGCGAATTTAAAATTTATCCCGGCGACACATTTAATCGCGCCAAATTAGAGCGTAGCGTGCGGGATGTTTGGGTGTTGAATTATTTCGCCAATGTTGTCCCGGATGTTAAACTTCTTCCTAACGATGATAAGCATGTTAACCTGGAAATTAATGTCGAAGAACGCTCTACCGATACTGCCAACATGAGCGCCGGTTTTAGCCAAAGAGACGGTTTTATTGGCAGCATTGGGTTTTCCCTCAACAACTTTTCCCTGAAACGCCCTTTTTCTGGAGGAGATGGGCAGCGGCTCAGTTTCCAATGGGATTTTGGCCGTTTTTACCGCAATCTGGCGCTTAGCTTTATTGAACCCTGGGCATTTGGCAGCACAACGTTGTTGGGGTTTTCCGTCTTCGATACCCGCTTTAATGGCGCCTTCCGCCCCTGGGATGGTAAAGAACGCGGCGGCACTATCCAAACCGGTCGCCGGTTTCGCTGGCCGGATAGTTTTTTTCGGGGCGATTGGATTCTTCGAATTGCCGAAAATGAAATTTTTAATATTCGCACCACCATTCTGCCGCAACAATTTGCGAGACGAAACTCCACTCAAATCAGTTTAACACAAATTATCCGTCGCGATAGCCGCAATCGACCGGAATTCCCGACGTTTGGATCGGTATTTAATCTTCGCACCAAATTAGCCGGCGGCCCTTTGCAGGGCAGCGAGGATTTTATCAAAAATCGATTGACGTTTGAATGGTACGTCCCGATGAAGTTGGGTTTTGTTTTGTTTGTCGAAAACACATTTGGCGTAATTAATCAGCTGAATGGGTTTAGCGATGATCCTTACATCAATCCCAACGAATTATTTTTTATGGGCGGCTCCGGTTTGGGATTCTCAGAATCTTTACGGGGTTATGATGATGGCCGGGTTGGTCCGCCGCAAGGTGGAAAAGCCATGGGCCGGTTTACAACCGAACTGCGAATTCCGGTAGCGCCGAATCCAACCATTTTTGCGCTTTTATTTGCTGAGGCCGGAAACGCCTGGGCGGAATTCGAAGATACCGACTTATCCGGTTTAAGACGATCCGTTGGTATTGGTGCTCGATTGTTCATGCCATTGCTCGGTATTATCGGTGTCGATTTCGGATACGGGTTTGATCATTTCGACGCCCTGGGTAACCGGCAAGGGCAGTGGAAAATACACTTTAAATTCGGACAATTTTAATTTTTCTAATAAACTTTAATCATGCAGGAGGAAGCTGTGAATTCAAGTAAAATGTCTATCTTTCTAATTCTTGTCGGGCTATTTTTGTTTGCCGGATTCAGCCAAAGTTTTGCCCAACTTAAACTACGTTATATCAATTCCCAAAAAATTCTGGAAGATTTCCCGGAATGGGTAGAAGCACAGAAGCAATTGGATGAACTAAAAGCATCTTACGAAAAAGAATTTCAAGGTATGCAGCAAGAAGCGCAAACCCTGGTAGATGACATCAAAAATCAAAGCCTGTTATTAAGCCCGGAAAAAAAATCTGAAAAAGAAGCTAAATTGCAAAATCTGCAAGTTCAAATGGAACAGTTTTATTATCAAAAATTAGGCCCGCAAGGCGAGTTGTTTAGAGAAGGGCAAAAATTGAGCGAGCCAATCGTTGATAAAATTAATCAAGTGATTAAGCAGGTTGGGGAAGACGAAGGATTTGATATGATATTAGATGCCGCACAAGGCCAGCTTCTTTATGCTAAAGAAGAATATGATATTACCGAACAAGTGCTGGAGCAGTTGAACAAAGCACAATAAAAAGAATTGTAATAACGGTTTTTATAAAAAAGCTGGGATGCTTGAATGGCGTTTCAGCTTTTTTTATAAATGATTTATTGTTAGTACTAAAGATTTATTACTTTCACCATTTAGATTGTAACAACAAGGAGAATTACATGCCGGTGTTTACCCTGGCAGAATTGGCTGAAAAAATTAGCGGTGAGTTGAATGGCGACTCCACTTTATCCATTTCAGGGACAGCGGAAATTGATAAAGCAGGCGAGGGCGATATTACATTTTTAGCAAACCCTAAGTATAAGCCGCTGCTGGAAACCACTCGCGCCTCCGCCGTTGTAATCGATGCAAAAACGGATATAACGCCAACCATTCCGTCTATAAAAGTGCCGGATGCTTATTTTGGATTTTTACAAATTTTCAAAGCATTTAATAAACCGAAAAAATTGCTGGAACCCGGAACCCATCCCACCGCTGTTGTTCACGAAACGGCAATTATCGGAAAAGATTCCGCAATTGGGGCAAATGTTTATATCGGGGCAAATGTTACCATCGGGGAACGCTGCCAAATTTTCCCCAATTGCACAATTTTGGATAATACAATCATTGGTGATGATTGCAAGTTTTACCCTTCGGTTGGCATTCGGGAAGATTGCGAAATTGGAAACAGGGTAATTCTCCATAATGGTGTTGTGTTAGGAAGCGATGGATTCGGATTTGCACCTAACAAGGGGAAGTTTCATAAAATCCCCCAGGTTGGCAAGGTTGTTATCGAAGATGATGTGGAGCTTGGCGCTAACGTTACCATCGACCGGGCGACAATGGGAGAAACGCGTATAAAATCCGGTGTAAAACTGGATAATATGGTGCATATTGCCCACAACGTCGTGGTTGGCGAAAATACTGTGATGGCGGCTCAAGCCGGTGTCTCCGGCAGCACGACCATTGGCCAAAACGTAATGCTTGGCGGTCAGGTGGGGCTTGTCGGGCATATTCATATTGGGGATCGAGCGCGAATTGCTGCCCAATCTGGCGTAACAAAAGACATTCCGGAGGATGAAACCTGGTTTGGTTCTCCCGCCCGCCCGGCATCCAAAAGCATGCGAATAGAAGCGACTATCGGAAATTTACCGGATGTCGTAAAACGGCTTCGGTTAATCGAGAAGAAACTCGATAAATTAATGGAAAACAAAGATTAAGTGATAAAAAGTTAAATGAAACGGGAAAGAAGTGTATGGGAAAAAACCAGCGAACGATAAAAACCGCTGTATCCTTTTCCGGTATCGGTTTACATACCGGGGAACGATCTACAATTACCTTTAAACCGGCGCCGGAAAACTATGGCATTGTTTTTCACAGAACGGATTTGGAAGACAGTGTGGAAGTGCCGGCATTAGTCGATTATGTGTTGCAAGATAATTCCATCGATAGTTTGCGGGGAACAAATTTACAAAAGGAAAACACAATTATTTACACCGTTGAACATGTTTTGGCAGCAGTTTCCGGCCTGGAAATAGATAACCTGCTGGTGGAACTAAATGCTTCGGAGCCGCCGGTAGGAGATGGCAGTGCGATGCCGTATGTAAAAGCGCTTTTGGATGCCGAAATCATGGAGCAGGAAGCTGCTAAAAATTACCTCGTCGTCGAAGACACTGTGCTCCATCATGATGAAGAACGGGGCATCGACCTTGCAGCGCTGCCGTTAGATGATTTTCGAGTAACCGTTATGATCGATTATCAAAACTCAGCTTTGGGAAGCCAGCATACCGGGTTATTTTCGCTCGAAAAAGAGTTTGTATCCGAATTTGCTCCCGCTCGAACATTCTGTTTCTTGCACGAAGTCGAAATGTTATTGGAGCAAAAACTCATCAAAGGTGGCAGTCTGGACAATGCTATCGTAATTTGTGATAAAGCACTTTCCGAAATCAATCATAAAAAAATCCGCAAATCGTTAAACATCGAAGGCGAAGTCTTCGTCGGCGAGAATGGTATTTTAAACAATAATGAATTACGGTTCAAAAATGAACCCGCCCGCCATAAACTGTTAGATTTGATGGGCGATTTGTATTTGGTCGGTGTTCCCATTAAAGGCCAAATTTTAGCGGCACGCCCCGGCCATCAGAGCAACATCGAATTTGCTCGTGAACTCCGTAAAGTCTATAAAAAACAACAATTAACGCGTAAGTACCAGGATGTCTCACAAAAAGGCGTCGTGTTCGATACCAACGCGATTCAGCGCATTTTGCCGCATCGTTACCCATTTCTATTAGTGGATCGCATTGTAGAATTTGAAGCCGGAAAACGAATTGTCGGCATAAAAAATGTAACGGCAAACGAAGAATTCTTCCAAGGGCATTTTCCCGGCCACCCCATTATGCCCGGCGTACTAATTATGGAGGCCATGGCCCAAACCGGTGGGATTATGATGTTGAATGACGAACTAAACCCTTCGGATAAGATGATATTTTTTATGGCGATGGATAAAGTTCGATTTCGAAAACCGGTCTACCCGGGAGCGCAATTGGTTTTTGAATGCGAATTGCTTCGAAAGCGGGCAACATCTTGTAAAATGTTCGGAAAAGCGTTTGTCGATGGGCAGGTTGTCGCGGAAGGCGAACTAATGGCCGCTATTGTGGAAAAATCGTAAACATTCGGGAGGCTTGTTCTGCTTAAAATACATTCAAAAAAATCGTTTTAAATAGATCGGAAAACCTGTGGTAAATATACATCCAACTGCTATTATTCATTCCAAAGCGGAATTAGGGAATGGTGTCGAAGTAGGCCCGTACTCAACAATTGGCGAAGATGTAATTATTGGTAATAATTGCAAAATACATTCCCATGTTGTTATTAATTCCGGCACCAGATTAGGTAATAATGTCAAAATTTGGAATGGAGCAGTTTTAGGTACCGCACCGCAGGATTTAAAATACAGCGGGGAGAAAACCTATTTAGAAGTTGGCGATGGAACCACTATTCGAGAATATGCAACACTCAATCGCGGCACAGAACATAATAATATAACGATTGTTGGTAAAGATTGCCTGTTAATGGCTTATGTGCACGTTGCCCACGATTGTGTGATTGGAAACAACGTGATTCTGTCAAACGCCGTTAATATGGCAGGGCATGTGGAAATAGAGGATTCTGTTGGTATTGGTGGAATGTCTGCAATACATCAATTTGTAAAAATTGGCTGCCATTGTTTTGTCGGCGGTGGATTTAGAGTTACCAAAGATGTTCCGCCCTATGTGCTGGCAACCGGTTTACCGCTTCAATATGCAGGGATTAACGGAACCGGGTTGGAACGGAGAGGATTTAGCAGCGAGACGCTTTTAGGGATAAAACGAGCTTACAAAATTATTTTTCGAAGCCCACTCACCAAAACAGAGGCGATTGAAGAAATAAAAAAAACGATGAAAATTACGCCTGAAATAGAAAACATTATTCATTTTGTAGAAACCAGCAAGCGCGGATTAATCAAAGGCGAATAAAAAAACTAAAACTATCGGAAATTTGTTCGTAAATTACTTATATGGTTTTATTTAGCAGTAAACCTCCCGAAGGTTAAGATATGATGTATCTTTCAATCTTCAAGGTAGTTAGACTCATATTTAATCTTCGAGTTTGTTTTAGAACCTCCGGGAGGTTCGCAAATACGAAATAGACGATGGAGCAATAATGGCGATTTTAAATTTTATTGGTGATTATATCTTTCCAATTATCATTGTACTGGGCGTCCTGGTATTTGTTCATGAATTAGGTCATTTTTTAGCGGCGAAACTTTTTGGCGTTCGAGTAGAACGATTTTCTATCGGATTCCCACCACGGCTTTTTGGTGTTCAAGTTGGCGAAACCGACTATTGTATTTCCGCTGTTCCCCTTGGCGGTTATGTTAAGCTAACCGGCATGATCGATGAAAGCCTGGATACCGAAAAGCTGGACGAGGAACCCAAACCTTATGAATTTCGCGCGAAGCCTACTTATCAACAGGTCATCATTATTACTGCCGGGGTAATAATGAATTTTGTGCTGGCAGTTGGAATATTGGCCAGCATCATCTGGTTCCAGGGCGAACCCATCACCCCAACAACAACAGTTGGATATGTCGCGGAAGGCGGCGTTGCCGATAGCATTGGGTTGAAGGTAAATGATAAAATTGTCGAAATAAACGATACCCAGCCCCGATCTTGGCAAGATGTGCGGCAAGCACTTATCGAAAATATTGGCACAAACACCACGTTTAAAATTGAGCGTAATGATAATATTAAAGAGATTATACTCGATTGGGATAATCTGAAAATGAACGATATCGAGCGAATTGGTATCTTTCCTTTGTTGCCGGCAAAAGTCGGCAGGTTGACCCCGGATCATCCCGCACTTGAGGCCGGATTGCAACCGGAAGATAAAATTATCGCTATTGATGATTCTGTAATGAATAGTTGGACAGATATGACCGGTATTATAAGCGCAAATCCCGATAACCCATTGGAATTTTCCATCCTGCGTGGGAATGATACACTGCAAGTAACCATTACGCCGAAAGCGATTTCCTTTCAAGATAATGATGGAACCGAAAGAAAAATTGGCCGCATTGGAATTGAACGCTATGTGGAATACCAGGAGGTTGAGATTCTCCCGGCAATTCAAAAAGGATTCGAACGTGCGCTGTTCTTAGGACAGATAAATATAATGGGATTCGGGCGAATTTTATCCGGGAAAGACTCCGCCCGGGAATCGCTCGCCGGGCCAATCGCCATTGCCGAGATGGCTGGCGATATTGCCAAACAAGACATCGTAAATCTTATCGAACTAATCGCTTACTTGAGCGTCGTATTAGCGTTTATCAATATATTGCCCATTCCGGCCTTAGATGGCGGGCATTTGGTAATTATCTTAATAGAAGGCATTCGCCGAAAACCGCTTCCCTTACGGGCTAAAATGGTCGTGCAGCAAATCGGGATGATCTTTTTGCTGCTCCTGATCATTTTCGTGTTTTACAATGACATTGCGCGTAAATTTGCTCAATAATACAAAATCACCTTCGCTGTTTAATTGATTTATATTACAATAACAGCACCCGGTTGAAAGTATTATTACAAACTTTATAATATTTTTAAAGTTATTTGAAGTAAGTATCGATTCCTTTATTAGGCTCGGATTAGAAACGGAACTTCGATAACAGTTGACGAAGGAGATTGATATTGAGCGAAACGCTAAAGGCGATTATACTTGGAATCATTCAGGGATTATCAGAATTCTTACCCATTAGCAGCTCCGGACACCTTGTTTTATTCAGTGAAATTTTAGACTTTAATGACAGCGGATTGGCTTTCGAAGTTTTTGTGCATTTCGGAACTCTTCTTGCCGTATTAGTTGTCTTTCGTAAAGATGTTTGGAACATGATACGCTGGCTGCCAGGCGTGCCCGGGTTTATTAAAAACGGGATGATAGTTCGAACAAAAGAAGATGAATATAAGGCGATGTCGTTTTTTGTCGTCATCGGAACAATCCCGGTGATTATTCTTGGCCTGTCACTCAAAGATGCTATTGCAGAATTGTTTAATAGCCCGGTGTGGGTGTTGATATCGCTGTTTATTACCGGAATCATTATGTGGAGTTCACGCTATCCCATTGAAAATCGTCATTTTATGGGAATTGGGCAGGCATTGTTAATTGGATTTGCCCAGGCATTTGCGATTATCCCCGGGATTTCCCGTTCCGGTTCCACTATTGTAACGGCGTTGTGGTTGGGAGTTAACCGCGAAACAGCTGCGCGGTTTTCATTCCTGTTATCGATTCCGGTTATACTGGGAGCAACAATTTTGCAACTAAAGGATTTAATCGAAACACCGCCCTCCCCGGATAAAATAAATTACTGAATTTTAGTAACACTTGCCGCGGCAATATCCGGCTACTTTGCCATTATTTGGCTGCTGAATCTTATTCGCAAACAAAAGCTGGAATGGTTTGGTGTATATTGCGCCGTTGTCAGCATCACCGGTATTTTAATTTTTGTATTTAGTTGAAACTGGTTTTCCACATAATTATTAAATCCCACGAAATACACGAAGTTCGAAACTCGCTCCATCGGTCTCCGCTGGAATGCAATCGCGAGGCTCTGCCTCACGTGTATTCGTATCCAATTTTTTTTCCCTTTCACATTTTCCTGCAAATGTTTAATATCTTCGATCTTTAGTCTAAAAAATACCGGGGTGAACATGGAAAAATTGGAGCAGTTTTCCAGTAGATGGGCGTTACTTTTAGCAACAATGGGGATGGCAATCGGTGCCGGAAATATATGGCGGTTTCCGCGATTAGCGGGGCAATATGGCGGTGCATTTTTGATTCCCTGGGCTATCTTTTTGATCTTGTGGTCAATCCCATTAATTATGGTAGAGTTTTCCATTGGAAAAGATACCCGAAAAGGGCCGGTTGGCGCATTTGCCGAGTTTTTAGGGAAAAAATATACCTGGATGGGCGCCTGGGTTTGCATTTGCACCATGGCGATTATGTTCTATTATTCCGTTGTAACCGGTTGGGCATTAAAATACTTTGTTGCCGCCGTTTCCGGCAGCCTGGTTGGCGGCAATCACACTGAGTTTTGGACTTCTTTTACCGGTAATGGATTTGAACCGGCAATTTACCACCTCGTTTCGTTGGTGATGGCTGCATTTATCATCTACCAGGGCGTTGTTAATGGAATCGAACGAGCAAACCGCATATTGCTGCCCTCTTTATTGTTGTTGTTGATTATCGGGACGGTTCGATCTTTGACACTTGAAAACTCTGCGCTTGGGTTAAACTATTTATTCGGTTTTCAAGACGCTTCGCTTCTTGACCCCCAAATGTGGTTAGAAGCCCTTTCCCAATCTGCCTGGTCTACCGGTGCCGGTTGGGGATTGGTATTAACATATTCCGTTTATATGCGGCAAAAGGAGGATGTTACCTTAAATTCGTTCTTAACCGGGTTTGGTAATAACTCAGCTTCTTTACTGGCAGCATTGGCTATTATACCGGCAGTTTTTTCGTTATCAGGATCTATCCCTGCGGCTAAAGAAGCGCTTCAAGCAGGCAACCAGGGATTAAGTTTTATCGTGATTCCGCAACTGTTCGAAAAGCTCCCGGGAGCACAAATTCTCATCTCCCTGTTTTTTCTCGCCTTGTTTTTTGCTGCCATTAGTTCGATGATTGCGATGCTGGAGCTATCCACCCGCATGTTTATGGATTTCGGATTACCCCGCAAACGAGCGCTGATTATTGTAACGGCTCTCACTGCGGTATTGGGAATACCCTCTGCATTTTCAATGGACTTTTTCGATAACCAGGATTGGGTTTGGGGGCTTGGGTTGATTATCAGTGGCATATTTTTTACTTATGCCGTCATCAAAAAAGGGGTGGGGAGTTTTCGGCAAAAATACTTACTGGTGGAACACAACGATATCCATGTTGGCAATTGGTTCGAGTGGTTCCTGAAATATTTAATCCCGGTAGAAGCGGCGGCACTGCTCGTCTGGTGGTTTTATCAAACCTGGGGTTCGGATTGGTGGAATCCGCTCAGCGTTTTCAGTTTTGGGACATGTTTGGCTCAATGGGGTGTTTTGATCGCATTTTTAGTCGCGTTTAACACAAAATTAAACCAATGGCTAACGCAAAGGGGGTAACAAAATGTTAGAAACAACAACAATTATATTTATGATTTTAATCCTGGGGTTTATGTGGGGTGGATTTTTGTATTTTCTAAATCGCGCCTATAAAAAAGAAAGCCGGTAATAGATGTAGGGATAAAAACGTCTAAAGAAGATTATGAATCCTCTACGAGGATTTAAAAACATAGAGATTTTCTGCTACTACAATAATGGAACCTCTACGAGGTTATTTAGGGGGTGAGATATAATAAATTCTTCATTTCTTGTTGAGAATCATCGATAATGGAGGCGTTTCGAAAAAAACAAAGGATCTAATATTATCTCACCCCCTGAAAATGGCAAGCCTCACGAATTACAAAGAACATCGTAGATGTTCAATTATTGTAGAAATAGTATTTGTAATTTCATAAAAGTATATCCTCGTAGAGGATACATAAGACTAAAATTTTAAGAAAAAACTTTAAATCAAAATACCATGCCTACCAATCAAACATTTTATTACCGCCAAATTATCGATCTTGTAAATAAAGGCCAGGTCGATCCGGCATATTTTGTTTATGGAGAAGAAACCTATTTGATCGATTCTTTAATTGAAAAGATCAGCAGCAAATTTTTGGGCGGTGGCCTTCAAAAAGAGATGAATTATTATTTGCGGTATGCCCAGGATACATCTTTAGACGAACTTTTGGCATTAACTGCCGGTGGTGGGCTTTTTTCGGCTCAGAAGGCAATTGTTTATAAAGATTATCAAAATCTCCGCAATCCCAACGTGCAAAATCTTGTCAAATATCTTAAGAGCACTGATCCGAATATTTGTTTGATTATCGTTGCTCGTGTAACCACGGTTTCGCAAGCAAGATATAAATCGTTACGAGGGCATCTTAAGTTTATCAATATTTTGCCATTGCGTGAGGCAGAACTTAATTCTTTTATTCGAGAAGAATTTTCGAAATACAATAAAACAATTACTTCTGAATCCATAAATACCATGCTATATTTGGTTGGCGAAAAAATTCATGATTTAAAAACCGAAATCGCACAAGTTGCTAATTTTTATAAAGATAAGGAAAATATTTTACCGGAAGATGTTGAAAAAATTGTAGGGATTTATGCCAGCCAAAACGTTTTTGAGCTAACCCGAATGATTGCTCGAAAAAAAATGGAAAACTCCCTGTTTATTCTACACAATCTTCTGGAAAAAGGTGAAAATCCCGGTACTATTTTGTTTCTCCTGCTTCGCCATATTATGATTCTCTGGAAAATTCGCGGGTTTTATCAAAGTGGTGTTCGTAATGAGAATAAAATTCAGGACAGTTTAAAACTGTATCCCCGGCAATTTTCAGAATACATTAAGGAAATACCAAATTGGACAAGCAGGCAGCTAAATGAAGCGATTAAATTGCTTAACGAATGCGATCAATCTTTAAAATTAAACCGGATGACATCCAATGTTATCCTGGATACATTAGTGCTTAAATTGATTAATTTGGAACTTTAATTTTACTATAAGGTAAAAACCTCAGTCTTACAATGAAGAAGAATGTGCTTAGTGCGGAAAAGGTTACTGACGAAACATTGATTGCCCGCTTTCAGCAAGGTGATGTTCAGGCGTTTGATGTGTTGGTAAGACGATACAAAGATCAATTGCTGAATTTTGTTTTTCGATTTGTGGGAAATCGAGTTGATGCTGAAGACATCGTTCAGGAAACCTTTCTCAGGGTCTTTAAAAACAAGCATTATTATAAAGAAATTGCAAAGTTCTCGACGTGGGTCTATACAATTGCCGGGAACCTTGCAAAAACGGAATTACGCCGGCGTAAGCGACGGAAAGTGTTTAGTGTTAGTAATTTTGTAAACGAAGAGCGTGATTTCGATATTCCGGATAGCAATCGCAACCCGGAAAAAGAAGTTGACGGCAGTATAAAAGACGATTTTATTCAAAAAGCAATCGAAAAACTGCCGCCAAAGTTTAAAGAGGTGATTTTGTTGAGGGATGTGCAGGGTTTTGCCTATGAGGAAATAAGCCAAATCCTCAGCATCCCATTGGGTACCGTAAAGTCTCGCGTCAATCGCGGCCGATTGAAATTACAGGAAGATTTGAAATTCCTGTTTGAGGGTGAAACGACTAATAACCAGGGATAACTGAAAATTGTTGAGGGTTGCCTATGAGCCAATGTGACAAACTCCAGGAAAGTTTTTCCAGCTATATCGAAGGCGAATTACCGGTTGATGAGCGTCGAAATCTGGAAAACCATTTTTCACTCTGCACGAATTGCAGAGAAGTTCTAAATCGAATGCGGCTTGTTCGCCAGAATTTAAGCCAGCTAACCCCGATAACTGCTTCGCCGGATTTTGATGTTAAGTTAAATCAAAAACTGCGCTCCTTATCTGCACAGCCAGCATCAAGAAAATTTTCAACAGATTATTTGATGAATTGGCGGTTTGCTACTGCGGTAATTGTGGTTTTTGTAATTGCAGTTTCATCATTTATGTTGATGGACCCGACCCCGGAAAATGTAAATTTGGATAATTTAAACGAATCTAGCTTTACGCCAACTATTTCCGGGCAAAACGACCATCGCAGCCAGGAAGAAAATGTATTGCAATCCGGCAATAATACCACACTTGTTAATCAAGATTCTACGGCTGCTCAGCAAAAGAAGGATGCCTTAAAAGACCAAATCCAACAAGTAAATGATCGATGAGTTAGTAATTAGAAATTTTGTAGGCACTGGGGAAAAATAATTGTATATTTACGCTCGCAATTCAGAACCGTAAATATAATGAGATAAAAATCTCAGCGAATGAATGTGAATAAACATCCCCTGTTGCCAGTCATCATTGTCATTTTTCTGTTTGCCGTATTTTTTGTTGGCTTTCTGCCGAATCTACCGATTTTTATTGCACTTAAACTAATATTAATATTAGTATTAGGTGGCTCAGCTTTTTATCTGACAAAAGACATCTTAGCTGGCTTTTTTCAACCCGAACCTTCCGATGAACTTCAGGAAGCCGGTGAACCTCTCCCCCAGGAAAACATACTACCGGATTTACCGGAAATAAAGACCGTTCAAAATATCGAAGAATATTTTGAGCGGTTTCTCAGTACCATATTTCCGCTCATTAAACAAACGATTGTCTGCGATACAGTCGTTTTGTTGATGATTAACTTTCAGCGAAAGCAATTTTATATCCGGCACAAAATTACCGAATATCAAGAAAAGTTTACCGAACAATCGTTTTTAGACATAAACCAGGGGTTGATGGCACTGGTTTTACGCAATAAAAAATCAATTTGTGAAAACCATTTACCTGATAGCGACAACCTGCTACCATATTATACCTCCAAACAGCTTTTAGCACGCTCTTTTATTGGAGCGCCATTATATTTTAATGATAATATCATTGGCATATTATGCGTGGATTCTCATGTAGAGGAAGCATTTAGTCTGGAAGATGAGCAAATCTTAAATGAGTTTAGCGAGACGATCAGTATACAATTAGCTTGCAGTAACCGGCTTTACGAATACGAAACCGAAAACTGGACAACCAAACTACTTTACGACTTTAGTAAAGGGATTCTGGACATCCAATCTGCTAAAAACCTTTGGCAGTATTTAGGCAACACGCTGAAACCGGTTTTTTCTACCGACAGAATTTTAATTGTAGAAAAGATTGAAGAAAATAAAGGTAGGCTGGTTTATGTTTCCGGCGATTTAACTTCTTTAAAAACAGGTATCGAATACCCTGATAATGAAGGACTTTTGGGATGGGTTCTGCGAAAAAATCAGTCTCTCACAATCGATGATTTTTCTGCGAAGGAGAATTATATTCCCAGGTTATTCCAAAACGAAAATCCTGATACAGATTTGAATTCGCTATTAGCAGTTCCGGTTACGGTAGACGAAGAAGCGCATTTTGTTATTTCTTTAGAAAGCCGTAAAGCGCATCAGTTTTCCGAACAGCATAAAAAAATCCTGGAAACCATGGCATACCAGGTAGCTGCTTTTTTAAAAAAAGACCGCACTATTGATCAACTGATCGAAGAAAACCTCGTCGATCCTGAAACGGGTTTGGGGAATGAAAAGGCTTTGATCGCTGAATTAAACAAAGAAGTACTACGCTCCAACGAGTATAATAAATGTTTCTGCCTTCAAATGTTGAAGATAAAGGTTGCGAATCATACAATTGATTCAATCACCACTGAAAGATTAATATCGGAATTCGCTGCTTTTGTTTTGCCGCTATTTAATTCAATCGCCTTTCTTTTCAGGCTCGAAAATGATACCCTGGCAATATTGTGGCCGGAGAAAACGATCGACGAAGCCTTAACACACTTTCAAGAAGCATACAAAAAAATCGATCTTAAAAGTTCCTGGATAGATGGATTGGTTGAGAAAATTTATTTAAATGGCGGAATCGTATCGTTTCCTCAAAAAGGAAGTAATTCTAATGAACTAATGTCAAACGCTGGTGATGCCCTTAAAAAAGCGGAGCTAAAAGGCCCTAATACCATTGAGGTGTACCGGGAATACGAAAAAATTGAAACGGAATAAGGTTAAATGAAATCAATTATTCATGCCCCCACCAATCGTTTGGAGAATAGCATTGATTTTTATAAAAGATTAAATTTTGAGGTAATTTCGAAAGAAAATCCAACTTTGGTAACAGACGGAAAAGCAGTAATCGAAATTAACCCGGATCGCTTTGCCAGGGCAGGTGTCAAATTATATAAAGATTCCTGGTCAAAAGAGATTGCTGAATTGCAAAAATTGACGGCAGTTGCCCAAATCGAAAATGGCCATTTACTAAGCGACCCAAGCGGGGTTTGGATATATTTGATCGAGGATAAATTGGGCATGACTTATGAACCGCAGGAAAATTCATTTGGCATTACCGGAAATTTTGCCGGCTTAAGTTTGGAAACGACTGATATTGCCAAATCCGTTAACCTCTGGAATATTCTCGGTTTTTCAAAAAGTATGGGCGAAATCGAACAGGGTTGGATAGCGAACACAAGCGAAGATGGTTTGACGGTAAGTTTAATGGCGCCGCTAAATTGCCCACATTTGTTTTTTAATCCTTCTATGACTTACTTTAATGGCGGAAATAATCTTTCGATCATCCAAAAAATTCGTGAAGCAGAAATTCCGATTACGGAGGAAATTACCCATTTCAATAAAGAGGGAATTGTTGATAATATCATCATCAGGGATCCCGGGGGATATGGTTTTTTTATCTTTAATGATTAAAGAATCTTCATTCCACTAAAAACACGAATGAAGCGAAAAGGTACCAACCAATACCAGTTTTTTGTGTTTTTTGTGTTTTCTCGTGACAGTAACAAGAGATGAATTTCTCATAAAAAACAATTTACACCAACCAAACTGTTTATTTAAATGAGTGATGAAATGAAAACTGCAGGCATCAAAAAGGTGCCGATTGGACAACCGTTTGTTCAATTTTGTGTGATCCGAAAGAAAGAGATAAAATATAAACAAAATGGCCATCCGTATTTGGTTTTGGAATTAGGTGATGCCAGCGGCAGGTTAACAGCAAGAATTTGGGATAAAGTAAATGAATATTCCCGAATGGCAAAAGTCGGCGAAATAGTTAAGATAAAAGCAATTGTGCAAGCCATCCAGGATCGCAAGGAATTGAAAATTCAAAAGATACGGGCTGTTACAGATGAAGATAAAGTTGTGTTAGAGGATTTGCTGCCGAAAACAGCGAAGAACATTGAGCAGCTCAAAAAACGATTTAAGCTGCATCAATCCTCAATTGAAAGCACCCACCTTAAAACATTGCTACAAAATTTATTCGAAAATAGCGAATTTAAAGCAGCCTATTTTCATTCGCCTTCCGGTAAATTGTGGCATCACAACTATTTATCCGGCATGTTAGAGCATGTAATAACAATGCTGGATATCGCCGATTTGATGAAGCAGCATTATCCCGTTTTAAATATAGACTTGTTGAAAACGGGGATCATTTGCCACGATATTGGAAAGGTGAAAGAATACTCTTATGAAGGGTTTATCGATTTTTCCGATAAGGGAAGGCTGATTGGCCACATTACAATTGGATACGAAATTGTTAGCCAGGCCATCGAATCGGTCAAAAACTTTCCGGAAGACTTAAAAACCCAACTCCTTCACTTAATACTCAGCCACCAGGGTGATGGCAAATTCGGCTCGCCCGTCCTCCCAATGACGGTTGAAGCGATTGTATTGCAACATCTCGTGTTACTGGATGCGAATGCAAATGCCCTTTGCCGAATTCAAGAAAATGATGCCCTCCCGGATTCCCGCTGGACAAAGTACATTCCTTTGTTAGATCGATTTATCTATGTTGGCAATAAATCCAACCCAAATCAGGATCAAAACATCTAAAAATTGTGTGATTAAAAATCGCTAAATTAAATCAGCCTGATAATTAGTTGACATACAGGCTTCTAAAATTAATCCAGCGTTCGACAATGTGGCGGAAATTTTTGATTTTAAACGGTTCGACCAGATAATCAACATTGGGGTATTTTTTGAGTTTGGTCGGGAGTTCGGTAGAGGTAAAATTGGAGATTAAAATAACCGGGATTTTGGAATAGCGCGGATCGGTTTTGATTTTTTCCAGAATGCTTACACCGGAATCGGGGCGAACGTTGGAGTTAACGATAATGAGAGACGGTTTTACGTTTTGCACTTCCGAAATAACTTCATCACCATGATAGTTGATATGAATTTTGTAGCGATAATCTTCCAATAAATCATTAATCAATTTTGCGCGGTCTTTGCTAGTCTCGAATACCAAAACTTTCATTTCACTTCCTCCTTATTCGGAATGTTTGCGATTAAGATTTGTGTGTTGAAACTGTTTTTTACTACCCATTTAACTATACCTCTTGTTTGCCTATTTAATAAACAATAAACATGCCATAAAAATTAAAATGCTTATGGTAAAAAGTAGAAAACTTATAACTTATTAAAAATTAATAAGTTGCGAGGTGTTTAAAAGGGAGCGAATAGAAGGTTTGATGAAAGGGCTATTGCTATCCGGAATTACAAATTGCAATATTTACAAGCCTATAATTTCAAGAGTTGTAAAAAGTGCAATTCATAAATGATGGAAAAATAGATATATGTGTTTGGGAAGGTGAAAATGATAAGAAATCAATCGAAAAACGTAGAATTTTGTAGAATATGCAACTCTCTATTTATGGAGATTGCATATTTTGCAATTTTGAAGGCACGTAAATACCTGGTTGCACTTTTTTAAAAACCACCGGATATCCCCAGGCGGTTTTGCGCGCCTAAATCGCCGTAGGTGGAATATGCATAATCGAGCCGGAGTTTTTTCCAATGGATTCCTAACCCGGCGGAAAAACCGCTGAAGCTTCTTTCACCGGTAACTTTAACGCTTTGGTTTACGCCGTTGTCGTAGCCGAGGCGTAATTTAACCGCGGTGCTAATATCAAACTCTCCACCGATGCTAAAACGCTTTAGAATGTCGCTATTACTTTCTGTCTTCAACGTTATATCGTTCAATGAGGCTAATAGCGTTAACGGTAAATGCTCTAGCCGTTTGGAAAGGCCAAAGCGCAAATAAAGCGGCATCTTCTCGTCTGCTGTGGGAGTGTAATCGCTTAAAATAAACCCGAGGTTGGACAGCGAAATACCGATATTGAAATCGCTGATGCCGGAAGGCGCATAAATAATTCCGCCATCAAAAGCGAGGCCGGAAGCATTAAAATTATCAAGAGAAGAATAGATAAACTTTACATTCAACCCATATTGAAATCCTTCTCCCAAATTATTCGAACTGGATGTTGCTAATGCAAATTCCGTAGCGCTAAAATCGCGGCCGGTAAAATCGCCAAATTGATCGGTTTCCTGGAAATCACCATAATTGAAATAAAGAAGGCCAAAAGCTAACGTTCCCAACTTGTTGGATTTGAGACCATAGACTAATTGGCCGGCTTGAAAATCCAAAAGGTGATCTGTGTAATTGATGGTCCATTGTGAATTTTGAATGGCAGACAAAACGGCAGGGTTGTAAAAAATCGCATTTATATCGCCCTGGATCGCAACCATATTATTGGCCAAAGCTGCGCCGCGAGCGCTGTATTGTGCTTTCAAAAATTCAAAACCGGTTGTTCCGGCGGATTGCCCCCAGGCTGAAATTGTTAAACCCATCAAAATAATCGTAGTGTAAATTCGCGATAGCTTCATAACATCCTCATATTAAATGGCTTATAATTACCAAATTTGTTTAATTCTAAACTGTATTCCCGGTTCCAAATCACCGAAAATAATAAGAATATTTTGATAGGATTGTCAAGGGATACTGTATTTCGACAGCGGTAACGAATGTTACCGTTTCAAATCTTTAATAAGTTATCCATTGCACCAT
>CAXHHS010000001.1:0-29507 GCA_964015645.1 uncultured bacterium | reverse complement strand
ATTTTTAGGATTTTCGGAATTCTGTATTTAGCAGCCGCTCACATTATCATTAATTTCCAGCCATGTTTTGGCCAAACAAAAGTGGATAAAATTGATGAATTGGTAAACCGCTACTACGACATCGGCAAATTTAACGGCTGCATATTGGTAGCCGAAAATCGGAAGATTACATACCAAAATGCCCTGGGATTTACGGATGCCGAGCAAAATGAGAAACTCACTTTGGACCACAATTTCAGGTTGGCATCGGTTTCGAAGCAGTTTACAGCAATGGCAATCATGATGCTCCAGGAACAGGGAAAATTGAATTACGATGATAATCTCTGGCTGTATATTCCGGAACTGCCGTACTGGCATATCAATATTCGGCATCTGCTAACTCACACTTCCGGTTTGCCGGACTACACATCATTGCTGGAAGAGTTTTGGGACCTGGCAAACAAAAGTTCGCCGGAACGAAAAGTCACCTCAAATATGGATGCCTTAAAACTTATAGTGCAAAAGCAACCTCCTGTGAAATTCCACCCGGGAGACCGACATGAATATTGCAATACCGGTTACATGGTATTGGCTTTGATCGTAGAGCGAGTATCAGGAGAGAGATTTCAGGATTTTATGAAGCGCTATATTTTTCAGCCGCTGGAGATGAATCACACCTATGTGAACGAGCCAACTGGAATTTTACCGGAAATACAGCGAGCACATGGCTTCAAACCCAATCCGGAAGGAAGTGGCTTTATTTTTGATGACCATCATTATCAAAATGGAATGTATGGCGATGGCGGCATTATCACGACTATTAAAGATATGATGAAATGGGATCAGGCATTATCCACAAACAAACTGGTTCGCAAAACGACTTTGGATGCAGCGCTTGCGCCAGCGGTGTTAAACGACTTAAGCAGCGTTAACTATGGTTTCGGGTGGTCAATTATTCCGGGTGAGAATGGGACTGTTGTAGCGCACGGTGGTGGCTGGTTGGGATTTCGAGCGTTTATTCTTCGGGATATTACCAATCATCACACCGTTATTCAGTTGTGCAACATGCCCGGGATTCACAAGGGTGAATTGGCGTTTGCCATCAACGATATCCTTCACGACCGGGAATATACTCTCCCGGTAAAAACGCAAATTACGTTTCAAGTAGATATGCGGATTCCTTTACAACACCAAATCTTTAACCCATTAAATGGGGATCGGGTTGTACTGCGGGGAAATTTTAACGGTTGGTCCGGGAATACAGCGGTTTTGACCGATTCGAAGATGGACAGCGTCTATGAAATCACCCAAGAAATAAGCGGTTTTACCGGGGATGCCATTCAATACAAGTTTGTGATTCACAAATCCGGCGGCACTGATGTTTGGGAAGAGAATCCTGATCCGTCAAATCCCGATTATGGAAATCGCAAGATTATCCTGATGGAAAATCCACAAACGGTACCGGTTGTAAAATTTGATCTTGACAAATACAGCCTGGATTACCGAGTGGAATTTACCACGCGCGAATTACAGGAAGATTTTCAACAAATGAGAAATGCCATTGAGAACATGCACCCGGCTTTGTACGAGTTTACCGATAAAACCACCTATGACGCTCTTTTTGAAACGCAATTTAAATTAATTGACAAACCACTGCCCGCCCAGGCGTTTTACCGCATTGCCGCCCCCCTAATTGCCCGGATCGGTTGCGGGCATTCAGCAGTTTACTTACCGGAGAGCTGGTGGGGCAATGCGCCGGAGCGGTTTTTGCCGCTGCGATTACGGTTCCTTCATAACAAAGTTTATGTTTGGCAAATTTATGGAGAAACGGGCGATATAATTCCCGGCAGCGAGGTTGTTTCGATCAACGGGCAACCCGTTGTTGAAATTGTCGAACAACTCCTCAGTGCCATTCCGGCAGATGGATATAACCATGCCTATAGAATGGATCGCCTGGGCCGCCGGTTCTCTTATCTATATGCGCTTCAATATGGTTTTCCCGATGACTTCCGGATAGAGTACCGGCTTCCCGGCAACGAACAACTGCAATCTGCCGTCATCACACCTGCCAGCGAGGGAACACTTGCCGCCGCCAATCCCCGGAACTCCATCCTTACATTTAATATCGTCGAAAAGAAGAATATCGCAATTCTGGCCATGAACAACTTCGCTTATTACGATCAGCATGAAACGTTTTATCATTTCATTGATAGCGCATTTGCCGAAATAGATGAATTGAAGATCAAAAACCTGATCCTGGATGTGCGCGATAATGATGGCGGCGACCCCTTCTGCGCCGCCCATTTGCTATCCTATATTACGCCTCGCCCGATTCCCTATTTTGCCGAACCATACGGAAAATATGCAAAATTGGCTGAACCCATTTCGCTGGCCGATAAGCGGTTTGCAGGAAGTCTTTTTGTCCTGATTAATGGTAAGTGCTTTTCAACCACCGGGCACCTCTGCGCGCTGTTGAAGTTTCACAACATTGGCACATTTATCGGAAGTGAGACCGGGGGAACATTTACCTGTAACGATGCCAAACAGATCGTTCATCTGAAAAATACCCGGATAAGATTGCAGGTTGCGCGAGGAACTTTTGCAGTAGCGGTTCAGGGAATGCCCCAAAATAGGGGAATTATGCCGGATTATCCTGTTGAGGCGAACATCGAAGATTTGCCGGACAGCAGGGACACTACAATGAAATATACTTTAAGTTTGATTGGTAAATTAGAATAGGAATAGGAGGAGGAAAGTAAAATCCAAAACGGAGGACTTTATCATGAAACGCTTCACAACCTTTTTAATCGCTATGAGCTTTTCCGCTTTATTTTTTAGCAATGCGGATGCTCAAACGAGGAATGTCGACTGGGATGTATTCGGCAAAAACCTTGTAAAAGCAATCCATGAAGGAAATCCTGGATTGCAACAATCTGCGATGTGCATGATCATTCGCTACGGCGACAGCCTGGATGTGAAAGACGCCGTTTATGATGTGATGTCGATTTTTCGCACCCATAAGGAATGCAATGTACGCCTGCTCGCGATGGTAACACTTCGTAAACTGGAGGTTGACTGGGCAATGTATTACCTGAAACGAAATATTGAGTTTGAAAAAGATGAGATTATTCGGAAACACAACTGCTGTATTGTGGATGATTATTATGCTAAGAAAGAAGCGCCCGGGAAGGAAGAAACGGATCACATCATATCGCTGCGATAATGCTAAGTGAAATTCCAATGAAATCCGAATGCAGAATTGGCGATTGTTTCAAACTACCGGTACCTAATAGAGCAACAACCTTGTTCTGACGCGTTGGTACATCCTTTCCCGTGGGGAGCACTTCGTGCCGACTCCGCTCAAGCTGACTGCTTTGTCACGCTGGGCGGAGTCGAAGTGTTTAGACTCATTCTGAAACAACCTCACCAACATTGCATCATTGCAATTTGCTAAAATATTGTGGTTGCAATAATGCAAAGCTCTTTCATTTTTGTTTTTTCTAAACTGTTAATTTTCATTTATTTATAAGCTTCACATATCTGGCCTCATTTTTGAGTATGTAGCAAAGGTGGTATTCATAAATTTAAAATCGCAGAGGTGTGATATGAAAAAGATATTGGTTTTAGGCGCTGGTCTGGTTTCCAGGCCGCTGGTTCATTACCTGTTAAAAAAGGAGTTTAAAGTAAAAGTCGCCAGCAGAACGGTTAGTAAAGCGGAAGTCCTGGTCGCAGGTTTTCCGAACGGCTCTGCGGAATCGTTAAATGTCAAAGATGAAGCGCAATTGGAAAAACTGGTATCGGAATATGATTTGGCCATCAGCTTGCTTCCCTACACGCATCACGTTCAAATTGCTAAATTGTGTATAAAGCACAAAAAACACCTGGTCACCACTTCTTATGTTAGTCCGGCGATGCAAGCCTTACATGATGATGCCCAGGCTGCCGGGATAATGTTGCTAAATGAAATCGGCCTGGATCCCGGTATCGACCACATGTCGGCGATGAAGATTATCCACCGGGTAAAAGAAAATGGCGGTAAGGTTGTCAGTTTTCGATCTTATTGCGGCGGTTTGCCGGCCATGCAGCACAACGATAATCCTTTCGGTTATAAGTTCTCATGGAGTCCTCGCGGAGTATTGATGGCTGGTAATAATAATGGCCAATATTTAAAAAAGGGAGAAACCATCTTCGTGCCGAATAGAGACCTCTTTAAACATTACAGCATTATTGATATAAAGGATGCCGGAAGTTTCGAAGCCTATCCCAATCGCGACGCACTGCCTTACAAATCACTCTATGGCCTAAAAGATGCCCATACCGTTTTTAGAAGCACCTTAAGAAACGTCGGTTGGTGTTACACCATGCAAAAAGCGCGGGAACTGGGACTTTTCGACGATTCTCTACGGGAAGATTTGAAAGGGATCACCTGCCGGGAAATGGTTCTCAAACTCATTAACTTACGGGAAAGCCATCATATTTTGAAAGATACCGGAAATTTCCTGGGGATAGAGCCTCATTCGACTGTTGTACAACGATTTAGATGGCTGGGTTTATTTGACGAAGAGCCGCTGCCGGAGATAAACAATGTGATGGATATTTTCTGTAATCTTCTACAGAAGAAACTTTCCATGAATAAAGATGACCTGGATTTAATCATTTTGCATCACCGGCTTTCCGCTGTGTATGAAGATAAAAAAGCATATATCACCGCTACATTGGTTGATACCGGTATACCGGAAGGCGATTCCGCCATGGCTCGAACCGTTAGCCTGCCCGCGGCCATTGCTGCAAATCTAATCTTACGCGGAGAAATCGATTTGACCGGTGCTCACCTTCCCATTAAACCAAATATCTATTTACCGGTTTTAAAGGAGTTAGAGCGGATGGGAGTAAAATTTACCGAACGGAATGATGCAGAAGTGTAACATAAAGAAGAGGAAACGAGAATATGAGTTTTGAGCTTTCACAATCTACGTTGGATCGTTTCTTAGCCAGGGCTACCGAAATATACGCCGCACAACCTTGTTTGGCATTTGTGGGTGAAGAACCAATTACTTACCGGGAATTCGGCCATAGGGCAGAGAAATTAAAAGAGGATTTGAGTAAGCTGGCACTGGAGAAAGGCGATAAAGTTGTTATTTTAGGAAATTCATCTCCTAACTGGGCAATTGCCTTTATGTCCGTTATTACTTATGGTGCTATTGCGGTTCCGGTTATGGAAGATTTCCCGGAAGCGGATATCGATCATATCATCCGGCATTCAGAAGCAAAAGCGATTTTCATTACTGAGACGCTTTACCAGGGTTTAAATCTACCGGCACTCGATAAAATTCAGACTATTTTCAATTTAGATGATTTTTCTTTTTTACTTCAAGACAGTAATCACCAATACTTCTGGGCGCGGTTTCAAATCATTCCGGCTCGCATAAAAAAAGCGTTTAAAAAGACTTCCGCAGCGCCGGTAAAACAGCAAAGCATCGAAATTAAAGAGGATGATTTGGCCGAAATATTGTATACCTCCGGCACGACGGGCCACTCCAAAGGTGTTATGTTAACCCATAAAAACCTGGTTAGTAATTTATTAGCCGGGGCGGAAGCAACGAAGGTGGTGAATGAAAATAGCAAGGTACTCTCCGTGCTGCCAATGGCGCATTCCTTTGGCAGCACCTGTGCTTTTCTTTCAACTCTATCTTGTGGGGCAAGCCTTTACTTGTTAGGGAAAAAGCCCTCCCCTAAAATCCTTCTAAATGCCATGCAGATGGTTAAGCCCACTGTCCTGGTAGCAGTGCCGCTCATTTTTGAAAAGATCTATCATAAACGGGTGCTTCCCGCGTTTACCCAAAATAAAATGCTTCAAGTGTTCTCTAAACGCCGTTTTATTAAGAAAAAATTATTCAGACTGATCGGTAAAAAAATTATGAAAATGTTAGGCGGGCGTTTGGAATGCGCGGTGATCGGCGGTTCTAGCCTCAATCATGAAGCGGAAATGTTTTTGAGGGAAGGCGGCATTCCTTACGTTTGCGGTTACGGGTTAACTGAATGCGCACCGTTAGTCAGCGGTTCTTCTCCGCAGGAGGGTAAAATTGGTTCCGTCGGCCGTGCTGTTTCCGGGGTGTCGATTCGAATTGCCGATCCTGACCCGCTAACCGGTGTTGGTGAAATCCTGGTGAAAGGCCCCAATGTGATGAAAGGTTATTATAAAAATGAACAAGAGACCGGCAAAGTATTCACCGAAGACGGCTGGCTAATTACCGGCGACCGCGGTTACCTGGATGAAGACGATTATTTGCATATCAAAGGAAGATCGAAAAACGTCATTGTGGGGGCATCAGGTGAAAATATCTACCCGGAAGTGATCGAAGATAAATTAAAAGAATCCTCATTTGTTGAAGAAGCATTAGTGTATGAAACCGATCACCACCTAATTGCTCGCATTTACCCGGATTATACCTACATCCAAAACCTGGAAACAGGTAAGCAGGAAAGCGTTATCGCGGCGAATATTCGGAAGATTCTGGAAGCGGTAAAAAACGAAGTGAATAGCAATTTATCACCTGCCTCGCGAGTTCATCAAATTATTGAGCAAACGGAACCGTTTAAAAAGACACCAACCCAAAAAATAAAACGGGCAGAATATATTACAAATTAGGTGAAGAATAACTGTACCATTTTTTGACTTAAAAACCGTTATATCCCCAAAAGTGAATGGAGGTCTAATGAGTATTATTCGAAAATTTTTAGGTCCCCGCTCCAAGTATGATAAAAGTCTGCCCTATACCTACGTGGCAAAGATTGATGTACTGAATGGGCAGGCGGAGGAATCGATGTATAATCACTATTTTTCAGACACCATTTGCGGTCTGATCGAATATTTGGATGAACAGAATATTGCCCCGAAAGAAGCCGAGCTATTTGGGATTTACCGCGATAAGGAAATTCCCTTAGAAACAAAATATTGCACCACCCGCGATGGCAAATGGCTTAAAAGACCAGCGATATGTAAAGCATTGGAAGGGCGTTATAAAAAAACACTGGAAGAGCGTTACAAGGGGCATGTTGCCAAAGGAGAGTGCGCTTTCGATGACAGAGACCGCACAGGCAGCGGGCCTTAGTAACGCCGCAAAACTCAATTTTAAATCGGAGGTGTATCATGAAACTTATGATTGCAACTTTTATATGTTTAACAGCAGCTATATGCTTTGGGGGTTGTGCTCAACAGGGGCAGGCCATCGAGGACATTGTAGCTGCATATCCGGATCATGCTAAGGTTGTATTTGAAAATGATTATGTAAAAGCGGTTGAATTCACGCTGCAACCCGGGGACAAATTACCATTGCACAAAAGTGGGCCGCGAGCGATTTATTCTCTTTCGGATTATAAAATTAAGTGGACTGAAGGCGGCCTGGTCAGTGAAAAAGAGTGGCAAAAAGGAAATACCCACTGGCACAACGTGATCGCACACGCTGTTGAAAATATTGGCGATACTGATGCGAACTACCTGGTGGTGGCTCGCAAGAAAATGGCTTTACCGGAAACAGGTATTTATGAAATATCTCAAGATGCCAGCCAGCTCGATTCAGAACATGCCAACATCATTCTCAATAATAAACACGTGCGCATCATTGAAGTAAAACTTGCTGCCGGCGAATCACAACCCATTCACCCCGGGATCAATCGATTAATTTATCCATTAACTTCGTACCACATCCAATATTCATCAGACAAAATGGGAACAAAGGATGTGAAAATAGAAGCAGGTGATGCACACTGGCACGAAGCTGATGAACATGTCGTCGACAATATGGGTGAAACGGAAGCTCATTATTTAATTCTGGCTTTTAAGAAATAACTTTAATGATAAATGTTTTAAACCACGCTTTAATGATCACCGGCTTTGTGTTCGTAATGATGCTGGTGATCGAATACATCAACGTGCTAACCAGCGGGGATTGGCAGCAACGGCTTGCCAGGCATCAATGGGGACAATACGTCGCTGCCGCATTTTTAGGGGCAATACCGGGCTGTTTGGGTGCCTTTGTTGTGGTAGCGATGTATTCTCACCGGGTGTTGACGCTGGGGGCGGTTGTAGCAGCGATGATCGCTACCAGCGGCGACGAAGCGTTTGTAATGCTGGCCCTGGTTCCCAAACAGGCCTTATTTTTAACGATCGCACTCTTTGTAATTGGTATTGCTGCCGGTGCATTGACGGATATTTTTCCGGGCCGGCAGCCAGCGCTTCCCAAAGAAGATTGCAGTGGTCTACAAATTCACACTGTTAATCAATGTGAGTGTTTTTCTCACGGGCAGATTATACGGCAATGGAAGGAATTATCGCCAATTCGCGGCATTCTAACGGTGATGCTGGCGATTTTCATCTTTACCGTTGTTTCCGGCCAGGTTGGCCCGCCAAACTGGAATTGGATCAGAATTACGATTTTAAGCGTATCCGCTTTTTCATTGTTTATTGCTGCGACGGTACCGGAGCATTTTCTGGAGGAACATCTCTGGAACCACGTGGCAAAACAACATCTTCCCCGTATTTTTCTATGGACATTCGGAACGCTGTTTGTGATGCATCTATTAATTGATTATTTCCATCTCGAAGGCAGTATTCGCGAAGGTAAATGGATCGTATTTCTCATCGCCTGTCTGGTGGGTTTAATTCCGGAATCCGGGCCTCATTTGATATTTGTAACGCTTTATGCCCAGGGCGCCATTCCTTTGAGCATTCTGTTAGCCAGTTCTATAGTGCAGGACGGCCATGGGATGCTGCCCCTGTTAGCGCATTCACGGCGATCTTTTATATATGTCAAATTGATCAATGTAGTAGTGGGAGTCGTTGCCGGGGCGATAGGGATGGCGCTTGGATATTGATAAATAACTTTGTAACAGAATCTATATTGCGAAACCGCACTCTTTATGTCGAAATAATTGCATTTTTGCAAAAACCACGCCTGCTCTTCTTTGTTTAACTCCCCTATTCTTAAAGAACTTACAACCTTCCTGTTATTGGTACGATTTTGGAATGTTTATAATTCAGGGATTAGAAGGTATTTCATTTTAATCAATGATTTTTGCACGATTTGCCAGAGATAAAGGAAATCGAACCGGTTAAAGAATGGTATGGCGAAGGAGCTTTTGTGGTGATCAGGGCAAAAAATATGATCCCGAAATAATTAAAGCCGGCCTGGAGGGTGCTGCTATCAACCGCTGCAAAGCAATGGAAGAAGTGGAAGAATTTATAGAGCGATTAGAAGTCGTAAATTTTAGAAAGGAGGTATTATGAACAAATCCTTTTATTCATGGAAATTGGCGAACCAAACGAACGGCTATCGACCATATAAAGCATACGCATTGCACAATTTCACCCGGATTCCTCAACTGCAAGAATTTTCGGAAGAACAACGATTTGCGATAAAAGTGGTCGGACATATTCTTCCCTTTAAGACCAACAATTATGTCATAGATGAACTTATCGATTGGGGCAACGTGCCGTATGACCCGATTTTCAGGCTTACCTTTCCCCAAAAAGAAATGCTCCAACCACACCACTTTGAAGAAATGGCTGCCGCGCTTCGATGCTGCGCTGATAAAGAGACGGTCAAACACATTGCAAACCGCATACGGTCTCAATTAAATCCACATCCGGCAGGACAAATGGAATACAACGTTCCGTTGATGGACGGGCAGAAATTAACCGGCATTCAACACAAATACCGGGAGACCATTTTATTCTTTCCCAGCCAGGGACAAACCTGTCACGCCTATTGCACATTCTGCTTTCGCTGGCCGCAGTTTGTGGGAATCGATCAATGGAAATTTACCATGAGAGAGACCGGGCTTTTAGTAGCATATCTCCGCCGGCATCCGGAGGTAAGCGATGTGCTTATCACTGGCGGAGATCCAATGATTATGAAAGCGAAAAGGCTTTCGCAATACATCGAAGCGCTTCTGGCCGCAGACCTTCCGAATCTGCAAAACATCCGGATTGGCAGTAAAGCATTGAGCTACTGGCCCTACAAATTTTTTGGCGACAAAGATGCTGATCGGTTATTAGCCTTGTTTAAAAAGGTTGTCCGTTCGGGCAAACATTTGGCTTTTATGGCGCATTTTACCCATCCCCGGGAATTATCCACGCCAGCGGTAAAAAAAGCCATCCGGTTGATTCGAGAAACGGGTGCAGAGATTAGAACGCAGGCGCCATTGCTGCGGCATATTAACGACAATCCACAAACCTGGGCAAAAATGTGGAAGAAACAAGTCAAATTAGGATGTATTCCTTACTACATGTTTGTAGCGCGCGATACCGGCGCTCAACACTATTTTGCGGTGCCGTTGGTGGAGGCATGGGAAATATTTAAAGAGGCTTATCAAAAAGTTAGTGGCATCGCCAGAACAGTGCGCGGGCCGAGTATGTCTTGCGATCCTGGCAAGGTGCAAATCCTGGGGGTCAGCAAAATAAAAGGAGAGAAGGTGATCGTGCTCAGAATGTTGCAAGGCAGGAATCCCAATTGGACGAATCGCCCCTTTTTTGCAAAATATGATGAAGCGGCAATTTGGTTTGACGAACTCTCTCCGGCATTTGGAAAAAACCGGTTTTTCTTTGAAGGTGAATTGTTCGAAACAAACCAAAGCAACGAGACAATATTCGCCTTGAGCGGAGGTATCAGTAGAATCTAGGATTTCTTAAAGTAATCATTAAAAATTTGGAGGCTATACAATGGCAAACGTTTTAATTGTAGAAGATGATGATTCTCAAAGACTGCTCTATGCCATAGAGCTATCGGAAACAGGGTATCAAGTTTCATTGGCCAAAGATGGAATAGAGGCGGTGAATAAATTTCGCGAAAAAAGGCCGGATGTGGTGGTATTGGATTTGATGTTACCCAATATGCATGGCCTGGATGCTTTTCGAAAAATACTCAGTATCGATTCTCACATTCCGGTAATTATCCACAGCGCCTATTCCCACTATAAGGATAATTTTATGAGTTGGGCGGCGGAAGCGTATGTTGTAAAATCATCCGATCTAAAGCACTTAAAAGGCGCTATTCGCCGGGCTTTATCAGCACAACAATTTAATGAGTACTATCCATAAAGTCGCTTATTACCGGGTCGATTTGGGTGCAGTTGCTTATTAGCCCTTCAAAACTGGCCTCATTTTTGACCAATAAGGAGAAACTATCATGCAAGAACTACAGATTAATTACAAACAAGATGTAGAATGGCAAGACGCTCTTGAACCGCTTGCCGGGGCGCAGATAAAACTGCTGCGAGAAGAAGGAAAGAAAAAGACATTTATCCTGGAACTGCCGAAGGATTTTAAAGGTACGGCGCATACCCATTCTACTACCGATCAACATTTTATCCTGGAAGGCGCCTATCGGAGCAATGGCAACACATTCAACGCCGGGGCTTATCGGCTGATTCCCGCCGGAAACGCTTATGATGCGCTTACCTCGGAACATGGCGCTGTTGTTCTGGTGATCCAGGAGCCACTGTAAAATGCCTTTAACCGGTGATTCAAAATGTTAAGAAAATATTTAACATTGATTCTGACAGGTTTAACTCTTTTAAGTTATTCAATTATCTCTGGGAATGGGGACATCCGCCCATGCGATACATCAACCGGCAACGGGCCTAAATTTTACCTTGACCAAATAAATTTATTAGGGAAGGATAAAAAGACCTTTGTACAATTCTATATTCAGGTTAACTGTGCTGAATTGCAATTCATTCGATATGAGGGGCAATACCAGGCACGTTATAATATAGATATCCGGATAAACGATAAAAATGATGATTTGGTAGACTCACAAACGATTTGCGATACATTTACTGTGAAATCCTATGAAAAAACACAATCAAATGATGCTGCAAGAATCTCTCGTTATTCAATTTCTCTTGAACCGGAAGATTACCAACTCGAGGTTTATCTGATGGATTGGGAGACACAACAAATTTCTCATATCAAAAAAAATATTACAGTTCCCGATTTCGGGAAGCAGCACCTAATAATGAGTGATATACAATTATCTCCCGACGTTAAACCGGCGCAGGTGGGGCGGCCATTTGTAACTGAACAATGGTATATTGAGCCTAATCTCACCAATCTATTTATACACGGTATTTCTGACACTTACATCTATTTTGAGATTTACAATATAAAAAATGCTAAGGAGTCTAATTCTGTGTTAACAATTGATTTTATCATTTATAATAAAAAGGGTAAAGAGATTCGCCGGTTCAATCGTCAAGTGCCGGTAACGGCTCGAAATATGGGTATAAAATTAGATTTCTGTGGAAAATGGCTTGTGAAAGGTGATTATGTGCTTACGGTACAAGTTCAACAAGACACGAGTGAAAACACTGTGATAGCATCCGAAAAATTTAGTGTGATTAGGTGAATGGTAAATTCGATTGCCACCTCGGCAAAAACCTGCACTTTTGAGGGAAAAAATCAGAATAGCTAATTTTTTGTTTTTTAAGGGATTAAACAAGCGCCCCCTGCAGGATTCGAACCTGCGACCCCCGGATTAGGAATCCGATGCTCTATCCTACTGAGCTAAGGGGGCGGCGCCCTGTTTGTAATGGGCGGCAGAATTTAAAATTTTGAGGTAAGTAAAGCAATATCAAAGATAAATGGCCTTTGAAATCTTTAGGAATTTTTGAATGTTGATAACTGGAGAAAATATTTAGGAGGGTGAAAAATTACAAAAGTCAGCAATAAGTCAGCAAAGGTTGCTAATAAGGTCTTTTGGCGCTCATGGCGATTTTATGCTTGGGTGCTAAATGAGCATAACGCAGAGTAGTCTTAAAATCGCTATGCCCTACCAACTCTTGAACAGTAGTTAGCGGTACTCCCTCCATAACCAGATGCGAAATGTAGGTGTGGCGAAACGTGTGGCAGGAAGCCCAGGGAAAGCCATATTGGGTTAAAATCCTTGATACTCTTCTACTTACCCATCTTGGTTTCCATTGTGATTGATGAATATCTGGAGGACCAAATAAAAGTTTATCAGGCCGTTTTGGAATATTTCTTATCAAATTTTCCAGTATTTTATCCTCCTGAAATGGAATTATTCGATGTTTTTTACCTTTCGTGTTTATGCTGTTGATTAAGAGCTGTTTGCGCCTTAAATCGATATCAACCCAGGTTAAACTTAATGCTTCTCGCAAGCGCACACCTGTCAGAAGGTAGAATTCGACCAGATGTTCAAATTGATCATCCGCAAATATCTCGCGAACTTTTTTAATTTCATCAATCTCAAAGAATTTTGGTAAATCACTCTCTGGAACTCTAATCGGTTTAATCGAAACAAACGGGTTTTCTTGCAAATACCCAAACTCTTTTGCGCGATTAAAGATCGCCTTTAAAGTTCTGAATTCCAGATTCACAGTCTCTTCCGAAACAGATTCCAAGCGCTTTAAACGATACGAAGTAAGATCTTTAACCAAGATATTATCCAAATAAATATCATCAAAGTATTCATTAAATTTCCCAAAAACCTGTTTTTCTCTTTCTATTGTTCGAGTAGCCTTCTCCGCTTCAGCAAATACAAAATACTCTCGATAATACTCTCTTGAGGTTGTTTTTTTTAACTCACGTATACTATAATTTTGGTTAGCTAATTCATTTTCGAATTTAATTAACGCTTTTTGAGCGGTTCGTTTATCTGTTTTTCCGATGGTTTTCATTTTTTGTTTTTTGCCGACACGATAATGAATAACCCATACGGTTTCACCTTTTGCGTTTTTTCGCTTACTTATAAAGGCCACATAACCTCCTTTAAATTTTTATTTTTACTCGATGTCTATTTTGATTGATATAATCAATTACTTGATCATATGTGAAATGAATAGAATTCTTGTTATATCTGATACATTCAATTTTTCCACTTTTGACCAATCTAAATAAGGTATTGGGATGAACGCTTAACATTTTTGCAACACTTTTTGCCGGCTTTGTTAGTTCAGTTGTTCCAGGCCAATATTCAACTTTCTTGTTCATGCTTATTTTCCCTTTGCCCAATCCTTATTCAACTCAGTTTACCTTAAATCCCATCTGAACATTTTTCGCAGATTGGCACGTTTCATGTATATCTTTCCCTTTTTGAAAATCAAACCTCCATTCTAAAATCGTAGGAGTTACGCGGGTCACTATAAAGAAAAAAATTAAAAACTTTTAATTTTTCCTACTTTGCTACTGTGAGATACAAATAATCATTCCTTATTCGATCAACCCCGCCTCCCGAAAACTAAAATACTGCTGCTGCCCGATAATGATATGATCTAACACCGGAATATCCACCAGCTTCCCGGCTTCCACCAGCCGCCGGGTGATATGTTTATCTTCTTGAGAAGGCTGCACTTCCCCGGAGGGATGATTATGGAGAAGGATAATACTGGCCCCGGCTTCCAGAATCGCTGCTCGAAATACCTCCCGGGGATGCACCAGTGAAGAATCCAGAATTCCCTCGCTGATCTGCACATCCCGAATCAGTGAATTCGCCGAATTCAGGATCAAAACCATAAATATTTCTTTTTTGAGATGCGACAGGCGCGGGGCATAACGCCGAAAAACGATTTCCGGATCGGTGACCTTTATTTTGATATCCGGCGGCTGGCTGGCCGCTCTTCGACCCAGTTCAAACGCCGCAGCCAGCCGGGCGGCTTTCACCCGGCCAATACTTTTCAACTGTTGGAATTCTTTAACCTCCATAGCTGAAAGCTGCCGCAAGTTGCCCAGCCGGGTTAACATCGTGCGGGCAATAGCCACTGCGTTGTGTTCTTTGCTGCCATTGCGGATCAGGATTGCCAGCAACTCGGAATCCGCCAGGCGCCCGGGGCCCCATTGCAGCATTTTCTCACAGGGGCGTTCGCCTTCCGGCCATTCCTGAATGCCGGGTTCATAAAAGGAAGGTTCGCAAATTTTATTCATACCTTGTTCTCCTGTACATGAAAAAGCCGGTCTCCTGAGTTTAGAAGACCGGCTGTCGTGTTTTTGATTTGTTTATTGGAAGGATAAGGAAACGATGTGTGAGCTTTTAGTAGTTCCTCAAAGTGATGGTTATAGACTGGGCATTACCGTTCAAACAGCGCCATTGCCGCTCGCTTCCGCTTTAAGATGATCCGATAAAAGTTTATAGATCGCCGTTTGTCGTTCCCGGTCGGTGATGTTGTAAACCAGGCGCATCACCGATTCCAGGAAGCGGCTGTTCTGCAACGGGCGCACGATGCCTCGCTGGGTGCTGGCGATAAAGATGGAAGTAGTAATTTCCCGCAACTGCGATTTATCCAGACCCTCTTCACCCAGCGACTCATTATAACGAACCACACTTTGGTAAATCTGAAACCACAGCCCCACCAGGTCATATTTCGTATTCATGATATTTCTCCTCAAGTGCTTTGGGCAGGCGGATTTTTTGAGCGGTTTCGCTGAAGATCACCGAATTCGCTTCATTCAGCCTCAGTTCCAGTTCTTTGATCTGCTCACGCAACGCCAGGTAGGTTTGCACATACCCCTTCGAGGCAGTATTCCGCGCCAATGCTTCAGCAAAGGCTTCCTCACTCACTTCCCGGGGATCAATCGTTTCTTCAAACTCCTTCGCCATTTCCGTTTTGATCAAACGATATTTTCCTTTCAGATTGGCAAGCTCCGCCTTCATCCGCGAGGCATCGGAAGAAACATCTTCCATGAAGGGCGTAGCGCTCACCGATTCAATCCCTTGAAAATCCTCCGCCAGTCCATCAATGTTAATCCCGACATCGGAAAGAAAAGTGGCAGTCTGCTCATCGAGGAATAAGTTCATCTTCTGTGAATGAATATCCGATAACGGCGAGTAATCATCGATTTTCGGTTTGAAGGCCAATAGGGCATCCTCAAACTTATGCTCCAGGCTGGCATCGGCGACCGCGGTGATGTTATCCGGGGTAAACACCTTAATGAAGTGGCGTTTTCCGAAGGGATCGCCGGGGCTCTTAAAATTGCGGTTCAGTTCCTGGGAGTAGAACACCAGCGGTCGTTCGGTCTGAGCTTCCCGGCAGAGTTTGACTTTTGCAGTCGTGTAGTTATGCTCATCATCCAGGGCATCGAGTTTAAAATCTTCGATGCGGTCATCAATTCTGTCGGGTATATCAATCACAATATTTTTCATGGGTATTCTCCTGAATATTTAAGGGGTTGGAATAAATAAGCCGTGCAAAGGCTGTTCGCTGAATCCGAGATTGCTTAACTATCCGTTTTCCTATTCGATTTCTACGTTTTTCCTACCCCTTGAATGGGCATGATAATATTTACGTTGTTTCCGGCGCCGCTGAACTTCGACTGCGCATGTGCCGCGGAATACTGCCAGATGACCTCGTCGCCTTCGATTGCTTTCAGAGTGGTTTCCAACAGTTTCGGGTCGAACCCAATCTGTAAGGCTTTCCCGCGGCGTTCCAAAGTTAGAATTTCCGTTTCAAAGCTTACATCCGTATCACGATTTTCAGCCCGAATCTCGATGCGGCCGTTTTTCATATTGAATAGCATGACATCAGCTTTCAGCGGACTGACAGCCTTCATTACATTCAGCAGCGTTTCTTTCTTCAACCGGATTTCATGGGGCAATTCCCGGTTTACGATTTTCAGAAAATCGGGGTAGGCATCTTTAAGCGGCGGAATATAGAGTTCCACTTTACCCGGCAGGGTGTAGCGAAGGAGAGTTTTGCCGGCAGCTACCTTTACATTGCCCTTTGCAAATTTACAGAGCAATTGGATGCCTTTACGGGGCAGTATGCCCAGAAAATCTTTTTGAAACCGGCAGGCGTTAACCGGGTCTAAATCATCAACATACTGAAGGATATGCCCATCGGTGGCGCAGGAACGCAGCCGTTTGTTCTGGTGAATATACACGCCGTTCTGAAAGGATTCCGGAGAGTGTTTAGCAGTGAAAGGCAGTTGCCGGTGAAGCTGCAGGATGGCCGCTTTTGACCAGGTTCCCATCGCTCTAAAATTTTCATTGGGGATATCCGGGTAATTCCGGGCATCTTCGGCAGTGAAGGTGATGTGCTGATTGCCAAAGTGCAGCCGGATTAAGTTCTTTTCTAATAGTTCTACTTTCAGGGAATTTGGCCTGGTCTTCAACACCCTTTTCAATAATTCAACCGGAAGAGTGTAATAGCGGTCTTCTTCCAGCGGCATTCGGGCAAAAAACTCCCCATCGCTCATTCGCATCCAACTGTTTTCAATACAGATCGATTGTAACAGCGGATCGGGATGCCGCCGGTTGAGAATTCTTTCGGCGATGGGGAGAAAGGCAGCAATTTGATGTAGCATAAAACCTCCGTCTCATTTAGAATTTGAGATAATATCTAAGTTTCCGGCGCAGCGCCGAATTTCAGTTTGGCCACCGGGCAGGGTGCATTAAAAGGTTTTTTAGAACAGTAGTTTTCGGTGCAATGGTTGTTGATATCGAAAACCACCGGTTTTGATTTATAGGGGCAGAACAGATGCAGCTTATTCTGCTTCTTTAAGTGTTCGGTGTAGGAATCGAAAAATTCCTTAAAATCGACCGGCCTGCCAAGCTGCCGCCGGTAATGGATAAATCCATCCGCCAACTTGTCGATCAACTCCCGGCGAACTTCTGGAGAATAGATGGTTTTGAACCAATCCGGCAGGTGGGGGTTATTCAGCATCTGTTTGATAATTTCCTCTTTTTCATCAGCACTGTGGGGAATCAGCGGTTTTCCGGTTACCGGGGTCACTCGAATGGGATTTGCTGCGGTAAGCGGCGAGCTAAAGATCGAGGGTTTATCGCCGGAAGAAGAGACGGCAGGCAGGGCGAGCGATTGTAGAAAGTGGTTTAAACCGCTGACGATTTCATTGATAACCGTCAGCGGCTCATCTAACGGCGGAGGGGAAATTTTATCTTGCGCTTTTGTCTCTGAAAACGGCTCATTCTTCAGCAGCAGTTCCAGGGCATCGCTATCCAGTTCCAGGCTATCCGGGAGATAGAAACGAATTTCCGCCACCAGGTACTGCCCCTGTTTGGAGCCGGTCACTACCGGAATCACCACCTGCCCGGGCCGGAAACCCTTTGGAAACAGCGGCTGCCACTGCCGGGTCAACAGCAGTTCCGGGTGGTCGCTCTTGAGTTTTTCTATCCATTCATTAATGCTGTCTTTTATTTTACCCGTGATCAGGGTCTTATATTCCTCGCTCATAGATCCTCCAGGGTTTTCCGTTCATCCGCTTCCCGCCGGATGGCTTCAAACTCATTAAACTTCACCGTCACCGGCGATCCGCATTCCCGGCAGGCCAGGTCGAAACGGTTCTTTCCCTGCTCGGTGAGTTTTTCTTCCAGGGATTCCAGTTGCTTCAGGTGCAGGATGGCGATGGTGCCGTCTTCTTCAAAACGGAAGGTGACCCGAACCCACAGGGGAATCAGGAACCTTGTCGAGTTTCCGCAGGAGCAATTGATCCTCATGCGACCTCCTTTCTTTTCTGAGCTGTTGATATTCCTTATGATTGGCGACCATTTCTTCGTCAAGGGATTGATAGGGAGAAGGCGGTTTCCATTTGCAGAACGGGATAGTTACTTTATCGCTGCCGCAGCGGGCGCATGCAATAGAGTGACTGGTGACATGATCTTCGAGGGCATAGTCGATGTTTTCAAAAAGCGTGGTTAACAGATCTTCTTGCGAATAATCGCAGTCATCCCAGGTAGCATTCTGAATTACCAGACCGTTGGGTGTAACCGTAATTTCCTTTATCGATCGCGCTTCGGATTCAAAATAAGTAAAGTTCCCGCAGTTGATACAGATCAGTTCAGGGGGTGGAATAAATTGATCTTCTCTTTTTTCGGCAGCAGTGCCAGGAGACACCGATTTATTTACTTTGAGTGAATTTTTCATACTATTCCACCCCTTAAATCATCTTTAACCTCCCGCTTACAGTTGGCGCATTTGATGTTGTGTGGTTTTAGTTTTCTGGAAATCATATCGGGGTAGATATTGGGTGTATCGATGGTCAGTGAACCCCTTGTGGACAGATTGATTTCGTGCGGAGTTTGAATATCAGTGGTGAAAATGTGCTGTTTACTATTGCAGCTGTGGCAATGCGGAATCCGCACTCCCGAATAGAGATCGATCTCTTTGATCCCCTCGAATACCGTCAGATGCTTTGGCCGAAGAATTAGCCAGGGCACATAGATGTAGGCGTTTACTTTTGCGATTTTGGTCAGGAGCGGTGAGATATCAACGCCATAGAGGTTGAGAGAATAGTTGGAGGCATAGAGCAACATGACGCCGGTGCCGCAGCAGGGATCACACATTGATTTCGTTTTATGTTCCGGTTGGGGATCCTCGCCAAAGGTCATTTGAACCATCATTGCGGTCACCGCATCCGGTGTCTGGAAAAACCCCACCGGATTATTTTTACCCATGTATTCCATTGCCCGGAAACCGAAATGTTCTGCCGGTTCCAGGTAGAAAAGCCCCAGATTAAAGGTTCGATACCAGAAGTCATCGACTTCCGGAGGGATATTCGCAGGCTCTTTAGCCCCTTTGAATCCCCACAACAGCCAATCGATAAAGGCACCTAAGGCATTGGATAACCGATGGTTGGCATACTGCAAGCAGGTTTTCAGGTTCTTCTGCACTTCCTGCCTGGGATACGACTGGCAGGAGCGAAAGGGAATATAGGGAATCGCTTCGGTGAGGATGCGGTTCTCCCAGCAGATACGGCTCCAATAATCCCAACGTTTATAAAACATCTCATCAAGACCAATCAGGTAAGGTATCAGCCATCCTGGCTTGTCTCTTGTCGATTTTATTTCATCAGCCATTTTTTCCCTCGTTTCCGAAAACAAAAGAGGATCGGCAGATGAGTGCTGTCGATCCTTTTCGAATTCCAATATCTTTGATTTAGCTATCAGGCGGGAAAGCCCAACTCATTCTTTAACTCGGAAAGCGATACATCGTAATGGTCGCGCACCTCACCCAGGCCGTGCTCGAAGTAGGGGCAGAAGGTGCAACAGTCATCTTCCTCGATGTTGCCGTCTCGCTCGATGATGCAATGGGTGCAGAAATCGATCATCTCCTGTTTGGAGATATACATCCCGCAGGTTGAGCAGCCCGGGCAGCCGGTCTGCCAGCAGTTCTCGATCAGTTCCTCTTGCAGGAAAATCGATCCATCGCGGCAGTTGGCGCAGCGAATGTAGGGCATCTCCAGATCCTGCCCCTTATTCACGATCCCAGCGATATTCTTTTCGAGATTGGCAAGCGTTTTCCGCACCCGCTCATCCAGGGCCACACTGAGGCAGCCCTGCGGAAGGGCATTCACCTGGTGCCGCAGCCGCAGGTCGATAAAGAAGGCATGGGTGTTGCCGCAGCCCAGGCACTGCAAGTTGTTTTCCACCTGCCGGCGTTTGGTTGGCGGGTAATATTTAATCTCGCGCATAGGTGCGTTTCTCCAGGGTTTCGGTGATGAGTTTCGACATGGTCGCTGCCGCCGCAGCAATTTCCGCGGTGGTTTGCAGCCGGTTGACCAACTGCTCCCGCCGGCGGTCGCGGAAATAATCGTTAAAGCGCGCTCCAACCAAAAACGCATTGGCGGTTAACTGAACGGTGTTGGATACCAGTTGAATGGCGTTAAACAGTGCATTTGAATTTAGATTGATGCGCAATCGGGTTGTCATGGTGAACCTCGGGTGGTTTTGGGTGAAACAAAATGCTAATTCCGGAGAGAAAACCAATTGGTTTATCCTTCCGGATCGGCTTTAGGGGAGGGATTTTCATTTTGCAGAAGCGAATCCTCACCGCCGCTATTTTGCAGGGTCAGGATTAGTTTGGTGATACTGTCGATAAGGGCCTGCTGCCGTTTGTAGCGGGTGTAATCCCGGGTAAAAACAATCGCCACCCCGATCGTGAGGGTGGCGCTGATGAGAACTGTGAAAGCGATCAGGGTATGCGGCAGGGAAACTTCCACTACCTTATCTTCAACTTCCGGGGGGAGTTTATTGCTGTTCTGCTTCATGCACCGCTTCCTTTCGTTTGCCGCGAACCAGATCGATAATTCGCAGGGTTAGCATCACGCCGCTAATGACCATCGAAGCGATCTCGGCGGTTCGCTCAATTTTTCCGAATCGGCCGTTGAGTCTTCCGTTAAATGGAGTCTGCATTGGGTTTTCTCCTTTGATTAGAATGAAAGATGAGTGTGATCTTGTAAATCACGGGTTTGGGTTTATTGAATAGAATGAAATTTTAGGCGAAAGAATATATGCGGAAAATCAGGCGGCTGCCTTTCCGGGGGAAGCACTTATTTCCTTGCGGTATTTCCTGACGGTAGTATGGCTGCAGCCGATGATACCGGCGATCTGGCGGTTGGATTTCTCCGGGTATTTCCACAAGTGGAATTCGACTACCGCCTTTAAGTTTCTCCCGGCGGCATCACCGGAAAGGCTTTCGCTTAAAGCCTTTTCCAGCCAGCCGAAGAGGCACAGCATGAAGGGAATCAGGATGCCCACCAGCACTGCGATGAGCAGCGCGACGGTTCCCGGCGGTGTCCATTGGATCATATATTTGGTGTTGAGCAGGATGCTGACGATGCCCGAAAGCACCAGGATAATCCGCGCCGGCAACAACTCGAAATAGAGCATAGAAAAGTAAATCGACAGGTCGATGGCCAGCACCAGCAGGATAGGAGTCAGCGAGGAGAAATAAAGGCCGCCCTTAAACAGAGATAATATGGAATAGCAGTGTTCGAAAGTTGCTGCCAGGAACAGGATCGGCAGGATCTTAATCCAGCGGGTTTTTGGCATAGTAGAACCTCCAATGTTTAAACAAGGATGGGTGATTTAAGGCAATGTTTACAGAGTATAATGAACTTGTTAATCGAGAGTTTTTGGGGGAAATGATGGCGGGAAACAAAGGCGGGGGTTGATATTCAAACTTCTTTTTATGCTACAGGCAGTGCCGGGAAAGGCAGATAATTCCGTTTTGGGCATTTTCGCTCAATTCGCTACGCACCACTTCCAACCGCACACAGTGCAGGGGCGGACTCAGTGAAAGATGCTGGCTGTGAATCCAGCTTGCGCTGTGCCAGGGAGTGGGATTGCAGATAATGACCCAGCGGTTCTCACCGGCGCAGGGAGATTGATGGTTAAAGGGAAAACTGGCAAATCCCATGACCGGCGCAATATTAGTCTCCGTGTGCAGAATCAGGAAATTGCCTTCTTCCAACAGCAGGTTTTTCAGGGTAATCCAGTTGCGGGTATTTTCGGTTTCTTCCAGCTTCCATCCCTTGCTGAAATAAACCGATCCGCTAATCTTAACCTTAAGGTTCGCCGCAATCAGTTCAGCCTGTTTGATCACCGTCGTGGAATCGGGTTTGATAAGATCGACTGGTGCGATTTTGGAAAACAGTTCGAGAGAATAATCTTCGCGGAACAGGTAGCGAAACCCGGTTAACAGCGCCGTAAGCGCAGCGCCGTTTTTCCGGGTAGAGCGTTCAAGCGCTTCAAAAATACTGACATTTAGATAGCGGTGCATGATAGAAACCTCCTGAAGATATGAGATATTTGATATAACGATTATGTTTTCATAAGTAAAATCCGGAGCGATTGCTCCTTCATTCTCACATCTTTTATTACAAAAAAAGGCGAAAAATTAACGTTTTTCGGGAATGGAATGCTGCATTTCAAGCCGGGAAGTTTAGTGGATTGCCTACTCCAAAGCGTTTTATCGTAAAGATGTAAAAAAAATATCATTTACCAAAAAAATACTTGATAGTGACCCGCGTAACTTATAGGGTTCAAGTACCAGGTTAGTGAAAAGTAGTATAAGTTTTAGTAGAGGTAAGATTTTCAACCAAACAGGAAACGATGGAATGAATTCCACAAATCAGGGTATTTCCAGGCATTTTGAAGCCGAAGAAGAGAAAAATTCATTGAATTTATTCCATTCCGGGCAGTTTGTAAAGTGCTATCATTTGCAGAAGTTAAATATGCTTTACCAATCTTATACCCGGTCGCGCCGCCACCTGCTCGTTTCCCTGTATCAATACAATTCGGAGAAAATATACAAAAAAGATGGTTTCGCCACCTTTTCGGAAGCCTATGCTTTTCTTAAACAGGGATGCGGCATCGACTTGCAGATCGATACGCTTCGAAAATACTTTTCGCTCATCAATCACTACAAAAAAGCCGGTTGGGAGCCGTTTGAGATATTGCAATACCCGTTATCGCGTTTGGCGCGGCTGAAATCGTATTCAGATCGCATCAATCAATTTCAACTAACTCATCTGTTGCGTTGTGATAAGGAAGCATTCGATGCGGGAATCAAAAAATTAATCATGAAGGAGGAATGATCTTGGGAGTGCTCTATCAAAAATTCATCGAGTCGTTATTTTTTACTTATTTCCGGAAAAGCGGCCGGGGATTTAAGAAAATAAAAGAACTCAGAAGACACCTGAAAGCGAACGATTACTTTTCCGAAGAAGTGTTAAAAGACCTGCAGCGGCTGCCACTGCATGTGTATCCTTCCCGGCAGCAAATGCAGGCGCTTGGCGATTACCTGGGAGACGATTTAAAAAAACCGGTTTCAAGGGTGAAAGCTCCTCCAAAAGTAGCATTGGAAATCTTGAAGAATCTTCGGCTTCGAAAAGCGATTGAGTGCCTGACGTTACTAAAATACCAGCCTGAAGAAATCGGGCAGTTATTATTTGATAATAATGTCATTGAAAATAAGATCGCCCCGGGAGCGATTAAAAGTTACCTGGAATGGTTCTTTCATACCGAAAATACTTCCGAAGCGGAACTGGATGCATTTTTCTCAAAGGCGCAGGAGACCTTTTATTTTCACTTTCATTCATTGATTTATTATCGCCTGGTCTCAGAAGAAACTGCCCTGGCTCATCTAAACTTAACCTCAGACGCTATCAGCAATACCGAGATGATCCAAAAACTGATTCGAACACTACTGCAGCAATTAGAAACGTTCATTCTTACCGATCAGCTTCAACATATGCAATCTCTCATTTCCATGATCAATACCCTGTCAAATGCCTATGCTCGGCTGGGCGGTGACCCGGATTCCGATCAGGAATCCCTGTCTGATTATATTCGAATAATAGCCATGTCGGAGATGGAGACCAAAAGTCTTGCGGAGATTAAAGAGCATAATCGCAGGGTGCTGGAGGGTAAGATGGATAAGAAAAAAGAATCTTAGAACAACCACATTGGAATGAAAAATTTCGCCGAAAGCTATTTTTTACTTGATAGTGACCCGCGTAACTCATATCAATGGTTGGCGCTTGAATTAGCGCAAATAAAATCAAATATTAACTAAAAAAGGAGTTGAAATTAAGGAATTCAAGAAAACAAACGGTACCAGGGTTGCGGGTGAGTTTGCTTGTTGGCGAAGACCCCTATAGTATCGGCAGCCTCAAATGGAACCAGGGAATCACCAAGCTCCGGAAGAAGTGTGATGATATGAAACTGCTTTTGAGACCGGCAGCTTGATCCACCACTTCGGTGTGTTTCCTAAGGAAGAAGATCCGGGCGTGATCTCACACACGCCCGGGCAACCCAGCATCCCCTGCGGGAGCTAATGCAACTGTTTTATGCGAATAAGGCTCCCGCGGGGAGATGTAAATATCTTTGAAAGAAGTTTCATCATTCACTATTCACTATAAACAAAGGATCGTATTATGCCACGCCTTCGCATTATCAAGCCGTCATTCTGGTCGCATAGCAAGACCGGAAACCTGCCCGATAAAGCCAAACTGCTTTTAATGGGCGTCATGAACTATGCCGACGATGAGGGAATCGTAGAAATAGCCCCTCATCAACTCAAATCCGTCATATTTCCCTATGACGCCGAGATTAGCCCCGGCGACATCGAGGGGCACTTCCAGGCGCTATCGGATGCCGGCCTGGTATTGATCTATGAGCGGAACCGCCAGAAATATGCCTGGATTATCTGGTTCCGGGCAGAAACGGACTTGGATAATCCGCTTTCCCAGCGTATCGAAAAACCCAAGCCGCCGCGCTATCCCACCCCCAGGACAGACAATCAGAAATTTACAGAAGCAGTCATGCTCCGAGACCACTACAGATGTCACAAATGCAAATCTTTTTACGATCTCGCCGATGACCCTCCGCCGGAAGTGAAGGACGTCGCCGGCAAGCGTTACCCATCCGATTACATCAGTTTGTGCGGCGCGTGCTGCGCCAAATCCAATACGCCGGAACCGAAAGCGGGCGTGGAGAAGAAAGGGGCGTCGGGCGCCCAGGCCAGTGCTGCGAACGGTGCCGGCGCGACGCCATTGGAATGTTCCCGGAATGTTCCCGGAACGATCCAGGGTGATCCCGGAACGATCCTCGCAATAAACAAAAACAGTAGTGTAATACTAAACAAAGATAAGTTAGAAAAAAAAGACAACAAAACAGTACTTAGTACTACTAGGGCAAAAAATATGCCGGAAAATGTTGTTGTTTCTCCTTCTGCGAAGCACTCTTTCTCGCTGCTCCGCAGCGCATTTCCTGATCTTTCGAAAGAAACGGCGCAGGCTATCGCAAATGTGCATCGCCCCTCATACATCCAGCACCATATCACCATCGTGCTCTGGCAAGTCGAGCACGGCACGCTCGACGTGAGAAGCCCCGAGGGTCTCCTGATCCGCCAGATCGCCTTCAATTGGAAACCGCCGAAAGCATACTGGGAATTCCAGCGTGCCAGGGCGGTAACCGAGCAAAAGATGGCGGATCTGGCAGCCCAGCAGGCAGTGGCTGTGGAGGAGGCCAAACGCCAAAAAGCCTATGACGCGATGATGATGGCGGCCCTGGACGATATGGCGCCGGAAGAGCGCCAGGCAATCCTGGAGATGGCGGAGGAACTGCTAAAGGGCAATGTGATTTACAATCGCTACAACCAGTGCCGGGCAGCGGGTAAGAGTTGGGATGAAATGCCCGGACACGTGCAGGCGGTCTTCAAAACCTATCTCTTCAAGGTGATGAAAGACCTTGCCTCGCCAGACGACATGGATAGCAGCCAGATCCGGCCGCCTTAACGTTAAAAATTGAGAGGGAGACATCTTAAGTGAATAAAATTATTGAACTTGACGCATTACCGGACAAGAAAGTTCTCGCGCCGCTGGGCAAGTATGACGTGCGGCTCAACAACTTCACGACGGATGGCGATTGCCCGTACCTGATCTACCAGGTCGCCTGCCACCAGCGGAAACCGGATTATCTAAGCGATTTCCGGAGAATTATCATCAGCGCGGCGCAGAACGATTCGTTGTCTCTAAATTTTCATAACCGAAAAAAGTGAAAGGAATTACTGATGGCAAAGCGACTGAAGGCGGGATCTGAACAAGAAAAAGAGTAAAGGCCACCAGATCCTGGAAATGGATAAAATCAAGGCAGTGTATGAAGAGAAAATTGAATGAAAAGATCAATCAGCAAATCAATCGTTCAGGGGCGGCTGGGACCGCTTCCGGAGGTTCGCTATACGCAATAGGGAACGGCAATCGCTACGGTCTCTATCGCCACCCAGCGCTATATAGCAGGAGAAGCTGAACGCGGAATTTGTGGCTGCCTGGAAGTTGCTTGCGACAAATGCGAAGCTGGATAGGAGGGTGGTTGTTTTAGATAAGGATAAATGCTTCTACGAAGGTAATCCGGAAGCAGAGGCCAAGCGCCAGATTATTGGTATTGTGATCGCAGCGGTTTTGATATTCGGCGCGAAGTTAATTGTGAATGCGATCATTGCGCTGGTTCCGGGCGCGAGTTTCTGATACGGAACAAGTCGCCTGGAGGCGTTGATATGGCTGGCGTACGGCTCTAAAACTCATACATTTTTGAGCCGTACGCACAAAAACGTTACGGATTGTACCGGAATGTCTTATTATGTAGAGATAATTTAATAATGGACTAGACGTTTTAGTACGAGGTACACAACGCTGGAATATAGTCTTTCGGATGTCGAGCGGGCCTTTAAGGCCTATCATGAGTCATTGACCCGCTTTGCATTTGTATTGGGGCACTATGTAGACCAGCGCGGATACCTGAAGGAGACGAAGTTCAACTGCATCAATGAATTTATGTTGTCGCTGTATGCCACACGCTGGGGACCGGATACGGCCCGCGGCACACGCTACGGCTCCGGAAGTGTAACGCTGAATCCTCCTGGCGGTGTTTATGAAGAAGGCACGGAAGTAACCCTGACTGCTCTCCCGGAAGCCGGCTGGCAGTTCAGCGGCTGGAGCGGTGAATGGCCTGACCAATCCGGCAAGGATGACAATGGATGCGAAAAAAAATATCACTGCCACGTTTACGGAACTGCCGCAAATCTTTTTACCCTGAATGTTACCATAAATGGCGCTGGCAGTGTGGCGCTTGAGCCGCCGGGTGATACCTACCGCATTGGCACACCGGTAACCGTGACCGCGGTTCCTGATCACGGTCAGCAATTCGAGGGCTGGAACGGCAGCTTGAACGGCCTGGAAAACCTCCAAACGCTTACGATGTGGTCGGATAAATCCGTTATGCCTTCTTTAGCGAGCAATCGACTAGCAACGAACCGGTTGTTTATGAAGAAACCGTTACCGGCGGCGCTTCGGAGATGAGCACAGTAGCCACTGCCGGTAATGTTACGGCAGCAAATGGCGATCTCTACCTGGCTGCCATTGTAACCAAAAATGCTACCGATGTACTACAATAGGTCACCGGATTGGGTTTAACCTGGAGCCGGGTAAAATCACAATGCTCCGCCCGCGGCATGCCCGTCGTGGAAATCTGGCAAGCAATGGGAACGCTAAGCGGAGACGATGTTGTCATTGCCGAACTAGCTGGCAGCCCGGCCAACGCCGTCATTGCGGTAACGCGCTATTCCGGTGTAGATCCCTCGACTCCCCTTGAGAAAATGGCTGCAGGGAATACGCTTGGTTTGGATGGCGCTTGTAAAGGCGACACAGACAGTGACGCTTATTCTTTCGATGTGAGCACAGCCGTTGATGGCGCGTTATTGTTTGGCGCGGCAGCGCTTAGGAACCGCCGCCATTCTCCGGGCGCAGCATTTACCGAGCGAGGAGAATTTGTGCAAGACGGCGGGCGAGGCGGTGATAAAGCAACACTTGCTATCCAGGATCGTCTGATTGAGTTTCCCGGCTCTGCAACGCTGGATGGCACCTTCTGGCGTTCAACTATGATCGATATGGATAGCCGTTTGCGAGTGGCTCGCGGTTTTGGCAAAACTGAAACCCTGGCGAGCATCGAGGTCTTCAAAACCTTAAAACGACGCAGCCACCCTGATTTGCCGCCACCGACCATTTCCGATGGATGGGGTGGTATCGACGATGCAATGATTGAAGTGTATGGTCGAATTCCTCCATACAGTGGTCGCGGGCGACCGCCAACTCACAAAAGGGCAGAACCAGGTTGGAAGTATGTGCAAATGGTCAAACAACGTGATGAACATGGCCGATTCCTGGGCACCGAACTTCGAGTGATCTATGGAAATCAACAAGAAGTCTTGGAATTGTTAGGCATATCTACTGCCTATATCGAACGTACTCACTTGACCATGCGCCATTTCAATAGTCGCTTAACCCGAAAAAGTCTGGCTTTCTCCAAGGAGCTTCAAATGCATAAGGCTGCTGCTGTTTGGGAAGATCTTTACTACAACATGGCACGCAAACGGAACATGGTTTTGTTTCTATGATTCCCTGGAGCGACGAGCAGTTCCTGGCTGTGTGGCTGGATGGGCGGAATTTTGCAACGCAAGATGGACATTCTTCGGCAGCGCCGGAAATGACTATTCGAGCGGCCTTCATTGATCAAAACAACCGCTTATCAGGGGAAGGCGTATTAGACAGCCGCGTCTGCGATTGTTGCCAGACGTCGGCTGCGAGAACGCTGAATGGCGCAATCGTGGTTTACCGCGACCGTTCCGAAACGGAAATCCGCGATATTTCACTGGTTCGATTCCAAAATGGGCAATGGTCGCAACCGCGTCCGGTGTTCGAAGACGGATGGGAGATCAACGGCTGCCCGGTGAACGGGCCTTCGCTGGCAGCGGTGGAAAACCATGTTGCTATTGCCTGGTTCAGCGAGGCACAAAAAACTCCCCGTGTGAAAGTAACCTTTTCCAATGATGAGGGCGAATCCTTCGGTCAGCCAATCACAGTGGATGACGGGCATCCCATTGGTAGAGTGGACGCAGTGATTCTGCCAGATGGAACAGCATTAGTAAGTTGGGTAGAGAAAATCGAGGCAGAAGCAGAAATTCGCGTTCGCCGTATTCTGCAAACTGGTTCAAAATCGCCTTCACAAACCGTTGCAAAAACCAGCCTGTCGAGAGCCAGCGGGTTTCCCCAAATGGCGTATAGCGACGGCCGAATTTATTTTGCCTGGACAGAATCGGGTCAGCCCTCAACCATCCGGACAGCCATTTGTAAAGTGCAGGAAAATTGACAATCATATCCGGCAACGTTACAAGCTGTCTCTTATACACATCTGACGCTGCCGACGAGCTTCTTGGTGTAG